>NZ_CP146991.1:4457500-4757500 GCF_001941975.2 Sporomusa sphaeroides DSM 2875
GCTCGTTGCGGGACTTAACCCAACATCTCACGACACGAGCTGACGACAGCCATGCACCACCTGTTTTTGTGTCCCCGAAGGGAGGAATCTATCTCTAGATCTTTCACTCAATGTCAAGCCCTGGTAAGGTTCTTCGCGTTGCGTCGAATTAAACCACATACTCCACCGCTTGTGCGGGCCCCCGTCAATTCCTTTGAGTTTCAACCTTGCGGCCGTACTCCCCAGGCGGGGTACTTATTGCGTTAACTCCGGCACAGAAGGGGTCGATACCCTCTACACCTAGTACCCATCGTTTACGGCCAGGACTACCGGGGTATCTAATCCCGTTCGCTCCCCTGGCTTTCGCGCCTCAGTGTCAGACACAGTCCAGAAAGTCGCCTTCGCCACTGGTGTTCCTCCCAATATCTACGCATTTCACCGCTACACTGGGAATTCCACTTTCCTCTCCTGCACTCAAGATTCCCAGTTTCCTGCGCCCATACGGTGTTGAGCACCGCACTTAGACACACGACTTAAGAATCCACCTACACGCCCTTTACGCCCAATAATTCCGGACAACGCTTGCCACCTACGTATTACCGCGGCTGCTGGCACGTAGTTAGCCGTGGCTTCCTCCTTTGGTACCGTCATTAGATTGCATTATTCACACAATCCACGTTCGTCCCAAACGACAGAGCTTTACAATCCGAAGACCTTCTTCACTCACGCGGCGTTGCTCCGTCAGACTTTCGTCCATTGCGGAAGATTCCCCACTGCTGCCTCCCGTAGGAGTCTGGGCCGTGTCTCAGTCCCAGTGTGGCCGTTCATCCTCTCAGACCGGCTACTGATCGTCGCCTTGGTGAGCCTTTACCTCACCAACTAGCTAATCAGACGCAGACCCATCTCTAAACGATAGCTTACATGTAGAGGCCATCTTTCTTAACTTAGCCATGCAGCCAAGTTACCACATTCGGTATTAGCACCACTTTCGCGGTGTTGTCCCCAGTTTAGAGGCAGGTTGTCTACGCGTTACTCACCCGTTCGCCACTAAGAGTTATTGCTAACTCTCCGTTCGACTTGCATGTGTTAGGCACGCCGCCAGCGTTCGTCCTGAGCCAGGATCAAACTCTCCATAAAAGTATTTCGTCCATATGCCTACGAGCTTTCTTACCGTTGCCATCTTGATAGTGTGAATGATTCACTTTATCAGACGCAACAGAAAAAAGTTCAAAGTCACACGTGACTACCTTATTTATGGAGCCTTTTGTGGCTCATAAAATTTAAAGAAATTATTTAAAGTGCTCATTGAGCACCGCACATCTGGCTTTTTATGATGCATTACTTACATTGTTCAGTTTTCAGGGAACGATGTCTCTCGGACATGCCGTTGCTTACGCTTGTCCGGGAGTGTTTTGCGCTGTTTTCAGCGCGATGACGTTTCTATATGTTATCACGGTTATTCTATCGTGTCAACATAATCTTGTTTGTTTTTTTCGCCGCACAACTACTAATTAACTGTCACTTGTAGTGAGGCAGCTTGTCTATATTAGCATGCTCATCCCCTTATGTCAATCTACTTAACCATAAATAATTATCCGATCACTAACCCGCTCTAAGACTCCGCTTCTGCAAGCGGGAGTTATACCCCTACGGGCACAGGCGAGCAGTTAAGCCCCTGGATAAGGACGACTTAACTTCAGATGGGGTTAAAACCCCACCTGAAGTTAAGTCTACTTTATCGTCAAAAAAATTCATCACCAGGATTGAGGTACATGGAATAATCGATAGGATGCAGTGGATATGACAGATTCATCGTTTGGGTTTGATCGTCCCAGGCAGCGGCCACATTGTATACTTTCCCTATAGTATCGCTGGTAACAAACGGCTGTCCCGCTATTACCATAACTGACGCCGGTCTGCCCTGCACAAACAATTGACCGGTATCAGCCTGCCATTTTACACGTTCACCTAATGCTTTGGCAAGCGTTAGGGCCGGAATGGCAAAGTGATTGCCGACACGCACAATGTCGCCTGATAAGAGTTGACCGTCAAAATTGGCTACCGGCAGCATTAACTCTAAACAATTTTCACTTTCATCCCAGATGCCGCGCCCGCCAACCAAGTCTGGCAAATGTTCGGCGTTAACGTACACGGTAGTACCGTGCTTAATGCCTGGTACAGTCTTATTTTGCCGGGTCAGAGTTTGTTGATCTTCATTCCAGTTCACGAAGGTGTTCAGACTCTCAGCCAGCGCCAGTACCGGCACTTGTTTTTGCCCTTCTCTGGAGACAATGCGTTCCGGTCGCAATACCCCATTTATTTTGAGATTATGAAATTGGGCAAAAACCACCTGTTTTTCGGGAATATCCCGAATTAATGCCCGCAAAAATGATTCATCCGCCAATCCGTCTAACCCGGCTTGCGCTAAAGCTTGTTTAACACTTGCCAGAGTTACCGGCTGCCGTCCATATATATCGGAGTAAATACCGATAGAGCCTCTGCCGCGCGCATCCACCCGCACCTTAATCCGCTCGTATTCTATGGAAACAGAAGTCTCACAGTCGACAAGCTCGAACAATTCTTCTACGTCCTCTTCCTGCATTCGCACACAACCATTGGAAACGGCCAAACCAATGGACCAGGGAGCATTGGTGCCGTGAATGCCATATAAAGGGGCAAAACCTATCCAACGATACCCCAGCGGATTATCCGGGCCTGACGGCACTATAAAATCTTTGCCGGGAGGATACCAGCAGGGATCAACTTCTTTCTCAATAATGGAGAATTCTCCGGTAGGTGTCGGCATGGAAGGCTTGCCTACGCCTACTGGATATTCCTTAACAAGTGTATTGTTTTTATATAGTTCCAACGTACGGCTCGGGATATTGATAATGATCTTTGATAAAGCTTCCTGCTCCATAGCCTGAGCATAACCGGGCAGAGCAAATAAAGCTAAACAAAAAATTACCCAAAGAACCCTTCTACACATGCGCATACCCATGCAGTCATCCCCTCATATGACAAATGCCTATGACAATAACATATATGAGAGGAATCCTGGCAGTATGCGTTAATTAGTTGTACAAGCCTAAAAAAATTGCGGGAGTACCCGCGTACTCCCGCCTAATTATACCTTTTGCGTTATCCCTAAAAGCCTAATTCTTCGCCGATAATAATGATCTCAACCTCGGTACCTAACGGCTTTTTGTGCATAATTGTTGTAACATTACAGATCCGGGTCGGCCCTTGACAGTCCATACATTGGCCGGTCGTGGTACATGGATTGGGAAGACCTATACGTTTGTTATTGATGGGAGCAGCATAGAGTTCAATCCGTTCCATCGCGGCATCGGTATTTGTTACAACCTTATTAATACCGGTGATAACAATGACTTTCTTGGGGCCAAAAATCATAGCAGCCGCACGGTTGCCAGAACCATCAACATTAACAAGTTCGCCTTGTAAGGTAAGGGCGTTAGTACCTGTCAAAAAAATATCGCAAGTCATTTGTTTACGCCGCAGCGCCATCGATTCTTCCTTGGACAAACCCGGCTTGTTGTGATTGAAGACCGTATTTCCCCGTTCTTCCAACAAGGTGTCAATTCCTACTTCTTTAATTGTCCATGAGCCGCCAATACCAACAGTGGCGTCAGCCGGAATGAGTGCCGCGAGTTTGTCCAAAGCTTCCTGCCTGGTGTTGACATAGCTAGCGATAAAGTTGTTCTTCTCCAGTGCTTTTACAAGTTTTTCCCCAATGGTTTGGTTGTGCCAGTTTGTAAATTCACTCATTGTACATCCCTCCATTTATTATGTGAGTTCAGGAAACCATGTGCATAGCGGCCAGATCAGCCATGTCTTCAGCCGTATACTGGTTGTACACGCTGTTTATATGTTTGGCATAAGATAGTCCGTTAAAACTGCCATTTGCCTGAATCGTTATCGCCGCATTCAGTGCATCGGCAAATGCGGGAGCCAGCGCCACTTTGCGTACAGCCCGGATAAGGCCGTCCTCAGCGTCAACCAAAGTAACTTTTAGTATATCTGCATCTGCCACTTCCACCGGATACGCGCGCAAGTCCCTTGGTACGGTATGCCAGGAGTAAGGTGCATCGTTCCAACTGCTTGTACCAAATTTGAAAAGCAAAAATATAATGGGGCCATCAATATATAAACCTAATTCGACACTGCCATATGCAATGCTTTCTACTTCCCGGGCAGCAATTCCTGCTTCAATAATCACAAGGCCATGACCATCTCTATCTAAACGATAAACAATTTTTTCTTCAAGCTTGTCCTGACCGTATTCATATAATTGACCAACCTGGCCTGTTTGCATCCATTCCACCACTTTCTTATACCGTTTTATTACTATATTATACCATCTAGATGGACTCCAACAAAATTATTATAAATACTTGTAATAATTACACCCATTTTTCCGGAAACTAGTAATAGGCGTTAGCATGTTACGTCAATACTCGTTCAGGAGGTATTTTATGCTGCAGCGCAAATCATTGGGTTGCGATAGTTGCATCGAAAGCAACTCCTGTGAATTTTCCTCAGAGTTTTGCCCGAAAGCTACACTTGAGCTTAGTCCTGACCAAGACTTGGAATCAGATCCCGCCTTTAAAAAGTACCGGGAATTTTATCAGCGCTTCTCCAATTAATAGTCACAGTCAGAGGAGGTCCTGCCGTGAAAACTACCATTAAGTATGCTCATGGTAAAGGATTCAGCAAAAACCTTTCCTCAGTTACAGTACTAGCCAGCCCGAGAACCAATGAGGAAATCCAGGAAAATATTCAAAAGGCCCATCCGCAAAGAATTCGCAACAGACAGTCTCCTCAATTCTTTTAATATGGGCATAAGAATCAGAGAATAATATGGAGACGACTTAACTGCTGCTAACCTAGAAATACGAGTCTTACCCGGCTTGGTTATAAGAAAAAGCCTTGGCTTGTGCCAAGGCTCTCAGGCCGGGCCGAATTGCTATGCCATCCAGGTGCGTCACGGCAGAAGCCTTAGTGGTTCCTATCAACAGAATGCAGTTATACATTCTGGCAGGCTCAAGAAAATGCTGTCCCGATAACCGGTTTATACGGAAAAATGTTTCTGCCGCACAGGGCTGCCACTTGGCAGCCTATTTTTTTTGCTGCTGCTATATCAATACCGCTAGATATTCCATATATTTCTTTCATAGCCGCTGCCACTTCTTCCAGTGCAGCATTACCTGCTCGCTCGCCAATACCGGCGGCCGTCACGCTGGCAAACACGACGCCGCTTTGCATGGCCGCCAGGGTATTTGCGGTTGCCAACCCCAAATCATTGTGCGCATGAAACTCAATCGGCAGTGGACAATATCTTGCAAGATACTTCATAATGCTGCTTGTACTAAAAGGATCGAGCCTCCCAATGGTGTCAGCATAACGGATGCGTACCGCTCCCAGCCGGGCACTATATTCAGCAAGCTCCAGGAATTGTTTCGGAGTAGCTCTGGAAGCATCTTCGGCGCCCACTGATATGTAGCAGCCATGACTCTGGGCAAAAAGTACCGCTTCTTTTAGCTGCTGATATACCCATTCCCGGCTTTTCTTCAATTTCTGGTAAATGTGCAGATCAGATACAGGTACAGAAATATGCAAAAACTCAAATCCACAAGCCAGCGAAGCCTCAATATCCCCGCGACAGGCACGGTTCCAGGCAAACACAATAGCCTTTAGGCGGGCGTTAACAATCAGCCGCAGTGCTTCGACTTCCTCCCGCCCCATAGCCGGAGTGCCTGCCTCAATCCAAGTTACGCCAGCTTGAGCCAGCGCCGTGGCAATGGCCAGCTTTTCCTGGGCCGTAAATGCAATTCCGGCAGCCTGCTCACCATCCCGCAGGGTTGTATCAACAATAACTGCCTGTTTAAGTTCTTGCATAGTTTTGCTCCTTTAAGCTTGACCGGTACAATTGCAGTAACTCAGTATCCGTAATGGCTGCTTTCTTTTTGACAGCCAATGTGCGCACACGGTCAAGCAGGTGTTTGCATTCAACATCCTCCAGCCCAATCCCCCAGGCGGAAAATTTTGTTTTTATAGCAATACTGCCGGAATGTTTGCCAATAATCAACTGACGCTTCAGTCCCACTAACTCCGGGGAAAAAGGCTCGTACAGTTCCGGGGACTTAATAACTCCGTCAACATGCAGCCCAGACTCATGGGCAAAAATAGACTGCCCAATAATAGCTTTGCTCTCAGGTACGCTAAGTTCCAGTACCGCAGCCGCTTGCCGGCAGATACCGGCCATGTCTTGCGGCAATTCATAGTCAAAACCGAGCAGTTGCCTGACTGCGAAAACTACTTCCTCCCAAGGGGCATAACCGCCAATACCGGCTACTGCTGTCGTAATGTGAGTGATACCAGCTTTTACGGCGGCCAAACTATTGGCGGTTGCCAAACCAAAGGCATTGCCTAAGCAGACCTCTACCGGACAGTTCACCTTACGGATAATAATAACCAGCTGTTCAAAGGCAGACAATGGGTCGCCCTTTGCTTTTCTGTCATCATAAATAATACTGGCAACATCATAGCCATTAACCTGTTCAGCAATAGCTGCCAGTTCCGGCGCGCTCAACACAGCTATGTCTTCCAGTTGAAGTGAGCTTTGCAAACAACGCCTGTCAGCATCACGCATAGCAGACGCAAGCAATAAATTAAACCGGTCTTGCCGGGCTGCATTACAAACTAAAGCCACCCCTTTCATACCAAGCTGTTCGGCCAGTCCCAGTTCGGGCTCAGCTAAGCTGGTTCTGCCCCGTAAGTGAAGATACTTTTGCACTCCCTTCAAGTCCGGACAGTACCGTCTCCATCCGTCAAGGCAGATGTCGGCCTGTCTAATGCCTAATCCGGCCAGCAGACGTGCCAGTTCTTCCAATTGTCTGTCACTGCACTGCCAGTGAATAGCTGTGTTCAGCGTCTGATCATGCCAAGTTAACCGCCTCATATCCTCACCCGCAAATTTGCTTTTTTATTATCAGTTTAATACCCTCAGCCAACCGCTCAACCTTACAGTCAAACCGTCCACACGCACACTCGGCTTCCAACCAGGGCGGAATATGACTGCAAACAACCTCAACACAATAAAAGTTCCCGTTTAACAGCGGCTGTAATACTTGCTTGGATGTCAAACCACTGCCGCTTTGTTGAATTTCCTTTAAAGATACCTGGTAGCACCCGGGTTCTGTCTCCATGCTGGCAGGGATTACCGTTTGAAGCGTTGCAGGCTGGCGTACAGTAAACTCTTCCTGAACCAGAATATATTCCAGGAAACTACTTGGCCGTCCGGCAAACTCCCAGATACTAAATCCTGCTTGTTCCAGCTCCTTGTACAAAAGGCCGGATACCGTCCGGGCAACAAACACCCGGCAATTCCCCAAAGCCTCAAGCATAGCGGCTAACTGCCGCCGCACCTCCGGCATACCAAGGGAACATTCCAGGGAAAAAAGAATCTCACGCACAGGCTTCCATTTTCCTTGTTGCCGCTGGTATACAATCACTCTTCCCGGTTCCGCCAAAGCAGCAGTACTGCCATTATCGCCAACAAACACTGCGATTTCCCGCACCACATCCCCCTCCTTTCGCCTAGTGCTGCAGCACTAACCAACAGCAGCTCTTAATGCAAGCTGTTCTACCGTATATAAAAGTCCGCTTTCAACGGTATAACAATACTCTACCGACATAATCCCCCGCTTCAGCAAACGCTTTTGTACCGGATAGCCAATGCGCATGGTCAACACCGCCTGGCAGTCAGCCAATGCTGCCAGAATCCCATCCCGCCGTTGATCTTCGGTAACGCACTCGGCAGTGCCGCCACAGTATTTTTCCAACCGGCGCGTCTCCACTAATTCATATCGTCTGCCACTAACATGGTAAATCTGAAACTCTTCCGCCTGCCCAAAATGCAGATCAACCAGCTTGCCAAATTTACTTGTAACGGCAACCTTGCAATATCCGGTAAACGGGACTGGCTTATGTTCAACCGGCTCAGTCTCTCTTAGGCGACGCCTAAATTCCGAAGAACGGTCTTGGCCTAAGAGACCAATGGCATCCGCCCTGCACTGACGGCAGTGAGTCATCTGTTTTACTTCACCGGCACAGACTGACCTGACAGCGGCGACCTCGTTCATACTGGTTTGCGGTAAACCGGAAAATACGCTGCCAGGTGCCGGAATAAACGGCATGATATTTGTCATGCATGCGCCCAGCTCCTTGACTCGTTTTACTACCTCAGGTATATGCCAGTCATTAACTATCTTCATCATGACAATATTTACCTTGACACTTACACCATGACCGGCCAAATACATAATGCCTTCCTGCTGATTATGTATCAGGATTTTAGAGCCTTCCACCCCCATATAGCGTTTGCCCTCGTAATTGATAGTGCCATAGATTTGTGCTCCCACGACCGGATCAATACAGTTAACAGTAACGGTGACATGGCGTACACCGAGTTTAATAAGTTCCGGAGCGTATTCAGGCAGTAATAGCCCATTTGTTGACAGACACACAAGAATTTCGGGATTTTCCTGCTTAATCAGTTCAATCGTCTTGCGGGTTTCCTCCCAGTTGGCCAAAGCATCGCCCGGACCGGCAATCCCGATAACACTAAGGTTAGGGATTGCCGCTTTCACCTGTTCAAATTTTTCTCTGGCTTCCTGGGGAGACAGTATTTCACTGGTTACGCCCGGACGGCTTTCATTAACACAATCGAACTTGCGGCTGCAGTAGTTGCAGCTAATGTTGCACCGGGGGGCCACCGGCAAATGCATACGGGCATATTGATGCTGAGCTTGAGCGGAAAAACAAGGATGTTTATCGGTAAGCACGCTCGACATAGAGCGGCCACCCCCTTTCCTCCTGTTAAACTTGAGACTGCTTATAATACTTAGAGAACATAGTTTTACGATAATCCTGGTACTTTGCTGCCAGCAGTGTATTGGTAATCCGGTCTAATACAAGCGTTGTACCGGTATACCCTATAGATAACAGACGCTGGCCGCCTACCCGGTCGTGAATAGGAAAACCCAGCCGCACCAGCGGGATATCGTCCCGTTCGGTAAGAAACCGGCCATCAGAATGACCGATGGCGATATTGACAGCACCGGCCTTAGCCTGTTCTCTGACTAAATTAAAATCAGGATCTGACAGCACTACAGTTTCGTTGGTCATTTCGTTTAGCGGCAGCAGCTTTGCCAGCTTTCCGCCTTTGTCCCCGGTGACCACGATTGGACAAATACCATTTTCCAGACACGTTTGGGTCAGCGCATAGACCAGTTCCGGATCTCCGAAAATTGCGCTGCGTCCGGAAAAATTATACTTGTGCGAATCAATCATGGCATCAATAAGCCGTCCCCGTTCATCAGCCAATACCGGCGGCCGTCTGCGGCCACTAATGGTCTCAAGCACAGCCATAAAAGCATCGGTGTTTTCCATACCAATCGGAATAGGTATCGAATACAACGGTACACCAAAGGTGTCTTGCAGGTATTGGCCTGGCGAAACATCCTTCTCTATCGTCACTGCAAATTCAATGGTAGCCGGCGCTCCACCCATGCGGCAAAGCGCGCCGATTGGCGTCCCCCCTGCCGGCAGCTTACTGTAGGAAGGCAGATAAGGCCGGTCAAGCGTCTCCGAGATGTCCGGGCACAGAGTATACTCAAACTCCATTACAGCTAGCAGACGTTTGAGCTCCCGGATATCTGCCGGGCTGATGTTGGGTACAATAATATTTATTTTGTTATGCCGCTCAGCCCCGGTGGCCAAAGTTTCAACCAGGCGCCGCACGGTTAGCCAGTAGCCGTCACTATGACTGCCGCCATATCCAGGTGTATTAGCGGCAACAATAGGCAGTGACAACCGGTGTTCCTGCCGGTAATCATTTACAATTCTGATAATGTCTTCCCCGATGGTCTCAGCCAAACAAGTAGTAATAACTCCGATCAATCCGGGCTGATACACGCGGATAATATTATCCAGTCCCTGCCGCAGATTGGCTTCCCCGCCATATACTGTTCCTTTTTCGTTAAGCGAGGAAGAGCCGACATCAACAGGTTCATTGAAATGTTCGGCAATATGCCGCCGCATATAAGTACTGCAGCCTTGCGAGCCGTGTACCATAACCATAGCGCCTTCAATGCCTTTAAGCGCCAGAATCCCGCCCATCGGCATACACATGTGGCAAGGATTTTCCATCTCAGACACCTCCTTTCTGCACAGTATATTTCCATACCGGCGAACACACCGTTGAATACACTTCCCGGGCAAAATTTATAGCACCGTCATAGCCGCTCAAGGGATGTTTGCGGTCATGATTGTGGTCAATAAAGGCCAGCCCCAGTTTGTATGCCAGCGGTCTCTCCTTGACGCCGCCAACCAAGAGGTGCGCGCCCTGACCGGTCATAAACCGCTCCAATTCTGCCGGATTGGCATCATCTAAGATAACCGTTCCATCGGTGACCAGCTCATGAATGGTATCATATTCTTCCTGCCGCCCGGTCTGAGTACCCACCATAACTACCTCAATGCCAATCTCCCTAAACTGCTTAATGAGCGAGATGGCCTTAAAGCCACCGCCGACATAGACGGCTGCTTTTTTGCCTGCAAGTTTTTCCCGGTATTGCTTGATAACCGGCATTACCCGGTCTGTTTCCTGACGAATGAGCACCTCGGCTTTGGCCCTGACCTCACCACCACCCATAGCATCAGCAATACTGCGCAGCGATCGGGCGGTGTCCTCTACCCCCAAAAAGGAGACCTGACGATAAGGGATGCCATACAGTTCCTGCAGCTTGCCTGCCAGGTAGTTCATAGACCCGGCACACTGCACGATATTGAGCGATACCCTGGCCGCTTGTTTGATAGTAGCGCTGGTAGAATCACCGGTAAATACAGCATTAACTTTTATCCCCATCCGGGCCAGATAGTCTTTGATAATCCAGGCCTCACCGGCCAGATTAAAATCGCCCAAATAATTGATAGCAAAGCTGGCGGCCGCGTCGTGCCGGTCAACCGGATCAATGATTTTCAGCAAGGCCTCACATGCTGCCCGGTAACCGGCTGATTTGTTGCCGATAAAGCCGCTTGATTCTACTGGAATAACTTCTATATTATGACGGTCGGCCGCCGCCTTGCACACGGCCGCTAAATCATCACCAATAACACCGACAATACAGGTAGAATACACAAATACCAGCTTGGCCCGGTATTTGGCCACAAGGTCATCAATCGTTCCGGCCAGTTTCTTTTCCCCGCCAAAGATAATATCCTGTTCGCGTAAGTCGGTGGAAAAACTGTTACGATACAGTTCGGAGCCACTGGAAAGGCTGCCGCGAATATCCCAGGTGTAGCTGGCACAGCCTACCGGCCCATGTACCAGGTGAATCGCATCTGTCACCGGATTGAGGACCACTCTGGCACCACAATACACACAAGCCCGCTGACTGATGCAACCGGCAATGCTGTCAGCGTCACATTTCAAGGTATTTTTACGCCGGCCTTTGGTGGCAATAAAATCTTCTCGTTCATTGATAGCTGCAGCTGTCTCGTTCATTCGCTCCACCCCCAGTTCTCTTACATGACTAATTCAAAATCTTCGTCAGACGCATCACGATCAGCCCGGTCTAACAGCGCCCCGCTGATACTCTCGATCAATCGCATGGCTCCCCGGTACCCAACAATCGGTAAATAGGAATGAACACTGCGGTCAAGCACCGGGAACCCAACCCGCACTAAGGGGATGTCTTCAGCCCGGGCAATATATTTACCATATGTGTTGCCAATGATCAGATCTACCGGCTCATTTTTAATCCACTGGTGGAAGGTAAACAGGTCGCCGCCTGCTTTGACATTGGCCTTAATGCCTGCCGTTGACACCATTTCGTTAATATCTTCCTCAAAACTTCCCATGCCTGAGCCAATAGCCCCACCAGGTGTGCCTGTCAGTATATGAACAGGCTTCATACCCAGGCTAAGAACAAATTCCGTTAAGCCGGTAACAATATCGGGGTCACCAAATATAGCTACTTGTTTGCCATGAAAGTGAAAATGCGTGTCTGTCATAATATCGACCAGTTGACCCCGCTCTTCTTCCAGCTCGACAGGAATCTCCTGAGAAAAGGCCCGGCGCAAAGCCATAAGCATGGCATCGGTGGCCTTTATCCCAATGGGCGTCTTTAACACGGTGGCCGGAACCTGACATTTTTTCGCAAGCAGTTCAGCCGCATCGCTGGCAGCAAAACGGCCGAACGCCAGTGTCAGTTTGGAGTTACCACTGTCTTTGATTTGATCAACGGTAGCCCCACCATTGGGATACATGGAGAACTTACCTGTTAAAGGGGAATCCAGAACCCCCGAAGTATCGGGAAACATAATGAAGGTAATGCCCATAGCCTTTACTATCCGTTTAATTTCCCGCATGTCGCCGGGATTGACAAAACCGGGAATAATATTGACCTGTTCCTTCTTTACCGTCAAAGCGGCCTCTGCCAGATAACTGACCATCCCCTTAGTCATATTGGAAAATCCGGTAATATGCGACCCCTGATAACTGGGGGTATTGGCATGGATAACCAACTTACCTTCAGGAATTTCAGCAGATTTGATAATGCTCGGAATATCATCGCCAATAGTTTCCGTCAAGCAAGTGGTATGAATGGCCATGACCTCCGGATTATAGATAGAAAAAACATTTTTGATGGCTGTTTTTAAGTTAGCACCGCCGCCAAAAACCGAAGCTCCTTCGGTAAAGCTCGAAGTCGATGCCATCGCCGGTTCCCGGAAATGCCGGGATAAGTGCATCCGGTGGAAAGAGCAGCAGCCTTGCGAGCCGTGGCTGTGAGGCAGGCAGCTATGAATCCCCAGGGCTGCATACATAGCCCCGATTGGCTGACAGGTTTTCGCCGGGTTTATGATGCCGCCGCTACTACGCTCTTTTTGTTCTTTTGGTGTACAGTCCAGCATATCAGCCCACTCCTTCCTCATTTACCGTGCCGGTTAAAAGCGGTTCATCCTGCCAAGGTGGCACAATGTAGTTCCAGGTAGGGGAGGCAAATCCCATACTTACATCTCTGGCAAAATTCACTGCCCCGTTAAAACCGGCATAGGGACCGCTATAATCATAAGAATGCAATTGCTTGGCGGGAATACCCATCTTCTGCACAACGTACTTATCTTTGATACCGGAAGCAAAAATATCTGGCTTCAGAATTTTAATAAATTCTTCTGTTTCAAAGTGGTTAAGATCATCGGCAATAATGCTGCCATCTTTCATTTCAATATTCATACCCGCATAGTAACTAAGCGGTATCTTCTGCTTTAATTCTTCCATTTTTTCCGGAGACAGCTTCAGCCGGAAACGCCGTTCATCGGCACTAACATGCAGGTCGGGAATGTTTTTGGTATCGGCATCAAGTTTTATGGTAGGAATGACTTGCCGTCCTTCATAATCATCCCGGTGGGCAAATTCATAGCCTGCCAGTATTGTCTCGATTCCCAGTTCAGCAAATAAGCCCTGATAATGATGGCCGCGTGAGCCGCCGACAAAGCAAAAAGCGGTCTTGCCTTCACAAATCTTTTTGTACTGCTCCATCAGCGGTTCAATCCGTGCCAGTTCCCGCGAGATCACTGCTTCGGTTTTTTCTATAAGCGCCGGGTCTCCAAAATACACAGCCATGTTTCTGAGAGACTCGGCAGTACCGTTAACTCCAATAAAATTTACCTTTAACCAGGGTGTGCCGTACTTGGTTTCCAGCATCTCGGCAATATAGTTTATTGAACGATGGCATTGTACCAGATTGAGTTCGGCAACATGCGCATTCCGGAGTTCTTCATACGAACCGTCACCAGTCATAACTGAAATGATAGTATAGCCGATTTCTTTCAATATCCGTTCAATCTCCCAGCTGTCGCCGCCAATGTTGTATTCCCCCAGAATGTTGATAGGATACTTGCCGGCAGCTTCCTCCAGGTCACTTGCGCCGATAACCCGGTCCATAAGAATATTATTGGCAATATGGTGTCCGGCTGACTGACTGACCCCTTTGTACCCTTCGCAACTAAAAGCAAGTACCGGAATGCCATGCCGGGCTTCGGCCGCTCTGGACACAGCTCCCAGATCGTCACCGATGAGTCCTACCGGACAGGTAGCTGAAACGGTAATTGCCTTGGGATGAAAGATATCCACCACCTCATCAATGACTTTGGCCAGTTTTTTTTCTCCGCCAAATACAATATCGCTTTCCTGCATATCGGTAGAGAAGCTGTAATTAATGAAGTTTTGCGCTGACTCCTCAGACTTGGCCTTATTGCGGCGGGTAGCCCAGGTATAATAGGCGCAGCCGATCGGTCCATGGGTGATATGCACCATGTCTTTCAGCGGGCCAAGCACCACACCTTTGCAACCGGCGTAGGCACAGCCGCGATTAGTAATAATGCCGGGAATAGTCCGGGTATTTGCTTCAATTACCTGGGGCATTTGCGCTGCGTCCTTGATAAGAATGTGTTTTTTCCTGTTTTTCTGTACCTTGGACGGATATTGTTCAAGAATTTCCTGTAATTCTTTTTCAGTAACAGCCATGCTGCTTCCCCCCTTTTTTCCTTGCTTTTACACCGCGTCTTTACCGGCTTCACCGGTACGAACCCGAATGGCATCCAGCATGGGCATAACAAATATTTTTCCATCCCCTACCTTGTGCTCCGTCCGGTTGGCCTGCATAATGGCCTCAATAATTTTAGGCACATCTTCATCATGAGCCAGGATGATAAACAGCCGTCTGGGGAATAACCGGTGTCCATCCAAAAAACCGTCAATCAGCGCTTCCGCACCCGCTTCATCGGCATCGGCCAAAGCCATCATCGCCGCTTTCCGCCCGGCGACCACAGCCGGATCATCTACCAGCTTACCCCGCCCGCTTACCTTGACGGCAGTAAAACCGGCCACACCGGCCTCAACCAGCGCCTTCTTGGTAGCACCTGTTTTGTTCATGCGCACAATGGCAAATATTTCCTTCATGGCGATTGCCCTCCTTTACAGTTCTTTCATGCCGCTTGATACGGTATAGACTTCCGTAACAGGGCTGACGAAAATCTTGCCGTCGCCATAAGCTCCCTTTTCACCTGTTTTGGCGGCTTCCATGATAACTTTAATTATTTCTTGTTTATATTCAGCCCGTACCGCCATTAACAACAGCGTTTTAGGGATTTCATCATACACAACACCGCCGATTTTGATGCCTTTTTGTTTGCCCCGGCCTACAACATCCATAACAGTGACCGCATTGAATCCAGCCTGCGACAGTTCGGCCAGCACTTCGTCCTTCTTATCCGGTCTAATAATGGCTCTGATTAATATCACTACAATCACTCCTCATTTTCGTCACTTTGCTCAGGCAATGGCATCAAGAAAGCCGTGCTGCATCATAAGCTCTTCCAGACGGTCCTGGGTCATGGGTTTGGGAATAACAAACATTTTATTTTCATCAATGGCCTTTGCCAGTGCCCGATATTCATTAGCCTGATTTGCCCCGGGATCAAAATCAATAACTGTCTTTTTGTTGATTTCTGCACGCTGCACCAAGTTATCCCGGGGGACAAAATGAATCAACTGCGAACCCAGTTCTTCAGCAAAGGCTTGCAAGAGTGGTAATTCATTATCTACTTTCCGGCTATTGCAAATGATGCCGCCAAGCCGGACTTTACCTGATACCGCATATTTTTGAATGCCCTTGGCTATGTTATTGGCCGCATATAAGGCCATAAGTTCACCTGAGGCTACAATATATATTTCTTCGGCTTTGCCTTCGCGGATAGGCATAGCAAACCCGCCGCAGACAACATCGCCCAATACGTCATAAAATACATAATCGATTTCATCAGTATATGCTCCCAGTGATTCCAGCATATTGATCGAGGTGATTATGCCACGGCCAGCGCAGCCTACGCCTGGTTCCGGTCCGCCGGATTCCACGCAGCGGGTGTTTTTAAACCCTGGCTTTAATATATCCTCCAGTTCAATATCGTCGCCTTCGTCACGCAGCGTATCCAGTACCGTCTTTTGACACAAACCGTTTAGCAGCAAGCGGGTAGAATCCGCCTTAGGATCACAGCCAACTACCATAATTGTCTTTCCAGCCTCAGCCAATGCGGCCACTGTGTTTTGCGTGGTAGTCGATTTACCAATACCACCTTTACCATAAATAGCAACCTGTCTCATTAAAAACGCCTCCTCTTTATTCACTAACTAATGAGTTTCTCCGGCTGCCGGGTTATTTCGCCCTGACTGAGTTCAACCAAGCCTTGGTATACTCCCACATTCTATTGAAAATTGTCAGTGCATGAAATATAATGAAGTTGGGCATATCAAATAACCCTTGCCGACACTTGGGAAATGCGATGGCCCCCGGCTTCACAGGTACTCGTAATACCTGTGAAGCCTTCCTTATGCGTTAACTCTCTCACCTCCTTATACTGCCTAAAAAGGACAAAGGCTTACCGCACGCATCCATGCAGTAAGCCTCATTGCTTTTTAAACATATTATGTTACATGGTTTTTCAGCTTAAAAAACAAAAACTATGGGGCAAAAAAATTCTGCTCCCATAGCGCCATTGCTGAAAACCATATTTGTTTAAAAGAACTATACCATAGATAGTAGCCCCCTGCAATAGGTTCTGGATGAATTCGGAAAATTAAATTATTGATAGCTTAAAAATTTTCCGCATCCTTGCTTTTCCATAAATATGTCGTTATAATCTAAATGAAATCCGGCAAAAGCTAGTAAAAGCCTGCCGCCCACCAGCAGGCTGCTGATAATTTTTTTTAAGAACGGAGGCCCTGTTAATGGAATCATCCAAAGATGAAATACACGAACTGCTTACAGCCATAGTAGGTTCTATCAACAACACGCTTTATGACCTTGCTGCTGAAAGTGAAAGAGGCGGCAGTAAAGTAACTGCCAAGCGTCTGGAATATTCCCGCCAAAAAGTCATGACCGCCTGGGAAGTATATAACCAAAAACGTGCCGAAAAGAAGTAAGCCCGTTTCCCGCAACACAAATATCTCAATATGCCTGTACAGGTTGAACCGGCATATATATAAAGAAGCTTTATGGGGATAGCCCATAAAGCTTCTTTTATTCACTTTGCTTGTTAATAATATCCTTGACTACCTCACCGGCAATAATGAGACCGGCAACAGATGGCACAAAAGCAATACTGCCCGGAATTTGCCGACGGGTCGTACATTTACGTGTCGTCCCCTGCGGACACACACAACCAACACTACAGCTCGAACTCTCGGTTTCCACAGGCTTACGCGGTTGTTCCCTGGAGTAAATCACTTTCAGGGAAGCTACACCGCGCTTTCTTAATTCCTGCCGCATTACCTTAGCTAAAGGACACACCGAAGTGCTAAAAATATCCGCTACTTCAAACTGAGTCGGGTCCAGCTTATTACCGGCTCCCATGGAGGAGATCACCGGAATGTTCCTGGACTTAGCCTGGATAATCAAGTCCAGCTTGGCAGTAACCGTATCGATAGCATCAACGATATACGTATAATCATCAGCAATCAAGCCTGCTGCCGTATCTGGCATGTAAAATTCCTGAAAGACAGTCACTTCGGCTTTAGGATTAATTTCGAGAATGCGATCACGCATAACCTCAACCTTAGGTTTGCCAACAGTCTTTCTGGTAGCATGCAGTTGCCGATTAATATTCGTCAGGCAGATACAATCATCATCCACCAGCACAAACTTGCCAACGCCTGAACGCACTAGCCCTTCCACCACAAACGTACCGACGCCGCCAATGCCGAAAACAGCTACTTTACTTTGTGCCAGTTTTTCGAGGCCTTCTGCACCAATTAATAACTCTGTCCGGGAAAACTCATGCAGCATATTGTCACCCTTACCTTTTACCTTGTCTGCCATATTGTATTAGTGTAACAAAATCACCCAGACCAGTCAACAGCTCTATTGCCAGCTATTTACGGGAAATGCGTGGTTTAATTACCTTACCGCATTTCGGGCAAATATGATTGCCCTCCTGATCAATTTCCATAACAGCTCCACATTGAATATGCACCAACATTCTGCCACCTCCTAAATTATTCCCTGGTGAATAAACGCGACTATTGCTCAAGTAAAGTCTAGCTTCAATACTGCATTAAACAGTATATGAGGTTTAAGATATTTTAGACCATTATTTTGGGGTACTATAGAAAAAAAAGCCTCCCGTGCTGTCGGAAAGCTGATTTGTACATGATGTTACCGCTCGCAGATGCAGCCAGTACTATAATACATTCATTTCCCGTTCAACAATATCTACCCGTACAATTGTCCTTTATGTAAAAACTAAAATATACAAATTAATTGTATCATACCGTAATATTATTTGCAATTAACACAATATTACACTTTCGCAGTTTGCATTTACTGCAAACGGTTTCCGCTATAAACTGCTCTCGCGCTACATAACCTGTCAAAGTAAGGCATACGTTGACTAATTATGCCATAAGATAGTATAATTTACATATAATAGCACGGGAGGCGAAGCAATATGGACATTGCCGCACTTGCCACGGTGGCTGCACAAGCCAATGTTAGTCAACAAGCCAGTATCCTCATGATGAAAAAGGTGATGGATACCGCGACAGACCAAAGTCAAAGTCTGCTTCAATTAATGGGCGCAGGACCAGCGCTATCTCCAGCCCATTTAGGCAATACTATTGACATTTCTATTTAATATAAAAAAAGCTTCTGAGATATTCTCAGAAGCTTTTTCCCAACCACCGGCAATAACAACTAACTTCAGGATAGGGAGGATTTATGAACAAACTCTACGCACTTATAGGTCCCCCGGCTTCAGGTAAAACCAGCATTCTCAAAGAACTTACGCAATATGGTATTCCTGAGATGGTCAGCCACACCACCAGAAAGCCAAGAATTGAGGAAATTGATGGTATTCATTACTATTTTGTTACCAAAGAGGATTTCCAAAAAACCGAGCTGATTGAACGGGTCGAGTATTCAGGCAACTTATACGGTTTGAGCAAAACAGAGGTACTTGAAAAAGTCAATACCTATCCGCTAAGCACAGTTGCCGTCGACATCCAGGGACTAACTCAGCTAAAAAAGCTGCTCGGCAACCGGCTGGAGTCAATATTCATCATGGCAGATTTAGATACAGTCATTGGCCGCATGCTAGAGCGCGGCGACGATCATGCCCTAATTAACCGTCGGATTGAGCATGCTACCAGTGCCGGAGAATTCAACAACTGGCAATCAGCCACCTATGTGGTAAAAAATACCGGATCAATTACCATTGCCGTACATCAGGTACTGGCTATTATCGGCAAAGTAACACTACCGCCTAAAATGGAATAGGGTTAGCAAAAGGATACCGCCAACCTCTCGTTGGCGGTATCCTTTTTGTGTTTATTAATCAATCTCTATTTCCAAGGCAAAGCGGGGAACATTCCTGCCGTCCAGCCGGACCTGCTCGCAGAACATAGTTTTGGGACGTACCCACAACCCGAACTCTCCATATAACGCCCGGTAGATAACAAGCGGTTCCAGCGTTTCGCTATGCTTCGCCTCCCCGATTACCTGGTATTTTGCCCCTTTGTAATGGCGGTAAATCCCGGGTCTTATTTTGGCTGCTCCAGACTTGCTCATACTATACACCTCTTACTGTTAATGCAAAATAGGAGATAGTTTTTTATATACCAGCAACGTAATTGCGGAGACAACAATACCTTTAAACAGGTTAAACGGTATTATGGCAAATACAATAAATGTCTTGATATCCACAATAAACGGATTGCCGGCTTTCCCCATAGCAATCATGGCCTCTGCCGGAAAATGCAGGACTTTTTGGTATAAAGGCAATAACACCCAATAATTTAAGACCGCTGCCATCAGCGTCATGGAAAAGGTACCGGCAAGCAGCGCCCACATCGCCCCTGCCCGGTTCTTTTTGTACTGATAAACAAAAGCTGCCGGCACAACAAAACATGTGCCCACAAAAAAATTAGCCATCTCACCAATACCGGCTGTCTGGGTATTGCTCACATGAATCAGATTTTTAATAAACACAATCAAGCAGCCGGCCAGCGGGCCAAGCGCAAAAGCGCCAATAATTGCCGGAATTTCGCTAAAATCCAGTTTCAAAAAACCTGGCATAAAAATAACCGGAAGTTCCATTGCCATTAAAATCGCGGCAGCACTGGCCAGAACTGCGATGCGTGTTGTATAGGCCATCTTGGTCTGCAAATCAGTTGGTGCCTCCTTGTCTGTGCTTCTCAGGCCACTGCGGCTGTAATTTAGTGCAGCAGCTGAGTATTGTCCAATGTAGTCATACTTAATGACTTATCAATAAATTCTGTAAGCACTATTTCAATAATGGTTTCATGAATTGCCATTGTATCTGTTAAATCCAAGCCGTGCCGGAGCGTCATGTACTCGAATACCCGCGCTAACCCCTCGGCATACACCTCTTGCACCTCGGCCGGTACTTTTCCCCTAAGCACGTCATAGTACAATACCCCATACCGTTTGCTAATATCGCGCAAATGCACTGCAAGCAAGTACTTGTAATCTTCTATCAGATCCATAGTGGCGCCTCCTGCATTCTCTATCTATGCATGTATTCGCGAATCCAACCGGAAAACCCTACCTGCTGATGGTTGGATAACACGTTAAAATTTTGCCAAAATTATACGGCGCCATAGGACTTACGCAATAACTTGTTGAATAACCATCCTAAAACTATCTGACGGGAGGAATAACCAATGAAAAAATTACAAGTTCTGGCCGGGGTACTGTTCCTATTTGCACTGATTACCTGCGCTATGCTGCCGGCGCAGGCTATCTTCACTGCAGTGACTAACACCGATAAGGTAAAGTTATTATCCGAACCAACCGCTGCGGCTGCCGTTGTTAAAGTACTGAAATTGGGCGATATTGTTAAAGTCTATGAAAAATCACCGGATGGCCAATTTTGGGAAGTGGAACATAAAGGCAGTCACGGCTGGATTATGATTCACTTCCTCAGCCCAAAAGATCACCGGCAGCCTTCTCATTTTTGATAGAGCTTCCCGCATCTTCTGCCATGTTATTTGAAAATAGTTTAACAAACAATCTTCCTGCCATATTTATACAAAAATGAAGGATTTTGTTTTTTTAAGCAGAATATAGCAGTAATTGACAACTATATAAAAAAGCAAAAGCAAAACTATAGCGAAAGATTGAGGATATCATGGAGTTATCTAATCTGACTACCAGGTTAAACATCAAGGCTATAGGTATTATTTCAGTATTTATGCTGTTTTTTATAATATACAATCATTGGATATCTTTTCAGGAAAAAAAAGGTATATATAACCGGCATATGGAGTGTTTTGCCCATCATCTGGAAAGCGTTGTTCCTGCCAAATTGTTGGTGGATTACGGGGACAAGCCAACTGCCGAAATCCAGTCTCCGGAAAATCAAATACTTGCTGTCAATAATAAGGTTCAGCCTATTTTGGACAATACCTTTGTGCCGCTGGATATCATAAAATTCGGGGTGTATTCCAGCCAATTGCAACGAATTGTGGCAATTGGCCCGGATTTAGATAAAACCCTGCTTTTGAATACAGAATCCAAATTGTTTAACGACATGTTCCACACAGATACAGTAAAATTTGGACAACAAAAGCAATCTGTGCTGTGGTATGGCGCACCGGCATCCTATGTTGTTAAGCCAATCAAAATTGACAGCCAAATTGTCGGCTATGTCTTTGTCTGCATGAATATCGACAAAGTTATGGAAGAAGAGTGGCAGACATCTCAGCGGTCAATTTTTGGCAGCCTGGTGGCATTATTGATTGTCATCATATTATTCCAGGAAATTTTCGTTCGCTTAAGAAAAGAACTCATTTTATTTGCTGAAGCTACGGTAAATGGCCGCGGCCGGAACTTTGAAAGTAAAATTACCGAACTTAATCCTATTTTGCGGTATATCAATGAACAAACCGAACAAATGGCCCGGCTTGACAGGTTAAACATCATCGGCGAAATGGCCGCCAGTATCGGTCATGAAGTCCGCAACCCCATGACAACCGTCAGGGGATTTCTGCAATATTTAGGAAATAAGCCAGCCTTGGAAAACTATAAGCCTCAGTTTGCGTTAATGATTACCGAGCTTGACCGTGCCAACAGTATCATTACCGAATTTCTATCGTTAGCCAAAAACAAAGCTATGAATTTTCAGTACTGTGACCTAAACGACATTATCCAGGAAATGACACCGCTGCTGGAAGCCGATGCTTTGCGTTATAACTGCCAAATTAACAGGCAGCTGCAGGATCTTCCGGCCATTCGCTTAGATAAAAGCAGTATCCGCCAACTCATCTTAAACATTGTCCGCAATGGCATTGAAGCAACGCCGCAGGGCGGAACGCTGACGATTACCACTTACTGTCATAACTCTCAAGTATTTCTCACTTTTGCCGATGAGGGAACAGGCATTCCCCTTGAACTCATCGACAAGCTGGGAACACCCTTTTTCACCACCAAAGAAAACGGTGTTGGCCTGGGACTTGCTATTTGTTATCGCGTGGTTCAGCGGCACAATGGCACAATGTCGGTGGAGAGCCAACCGGAAAGGGGGACCAAATTTACCATTACCTTTACAATATAAAAGTACGCTGCGAGGTGGAGAATGGCGGAAAGACTACTATCTGTCTTCTTTTTAGCAATTAGTATTGGCTACACCTATTATGCCGGCAATTTATCCTTCGGCAGCTTCATGGCGCCCAAAGCCGGATTTCTGCCGCTCTTAACCGGCGGTATCGCCATTTGTTTAGCCTTGACTATTGTTATGCGGTCATGGCCGGTGAAAGCCACCGGCAAAACCGGAAATGTCAACTGGAGAAAACTCATTTTTATTATCATCGGTATAGTAGCTTACATCATTATTATGCAATTAGCCGGCTACCTGGCAGCCACCTTCATCATCCTGTTCTATTTGTTAAAAATGGCGGAAACACCGGGCTGGCTGGCTCCAGGGTTATTTTCAGCAGGAATTGCGTTAAGTTTCTATTTCATCTTCGAAAAATTTTTAGGCTCTAAATTGCCATAAGCTGGAGTGACGATAGTGGACATTGTAGACATGCTCATCCATGGTTTTGTTATCAGTACTTCACCTGCCAATCTGTTAGCCTGCCTAATAGGTGTTCTGATCGGAACACTGGTAGGGGTGTTGCCTGGAATCGGGCCGATAGGAGCTATCGCACTGCTTTTGCCTTTTAGCTTTACCATGGACGCAACGACTTCGCTCATAATGTTTGCAGGAATTTTTTATGGCTCTTTATTTGGCGGCTCGACCACTTCGATATTACTGAATATTCCCGGCGAGGCCTCCTCGGTGGTTACTTGTATCGATGGGTATGCTATGGCCAAAAAGGGACGGGCAGGCGCAGCTCTGGCGGTTGCCGCTGTCGGCTCGCTGATTGCCGGAACCATAGGGCTTATCGGCCTGACCTTTTTTGCACCGGTTATGTCCAGGCTTGCTGTAACCTTTGGGCCGCCGGAATATTTCGCGATTGCGACAGTAGGCCTGTTAATTCTGATGAAGTTAACAGGTACTTCCATGCTCAAATCAGGCCTGATGGTCGCCGTCGGCATTATGCTTGGCACAGTAGGCCTGGACAGCTTAACCGGTATCAACCGGTTTACATTTGCAGTGGATGAATTACAGCGGGGTTTGGAATTTTCCATTGTGGTAATGGGACTGTTCGGTATCGGAGAGATATTGGATACACTTGTTACCACCACAAATCAACGAAAAGTACAATCATTCCGGTTGCGGGAATTATACCCGGACAAAGAAGAAATCCGGCGTTCGGTTATGCCGATTTTCCGTGGCGGAATTATTGGATTTTTAGTGGGTTTAATTCCAGGACCGTCTGCCACGATTTCAACCTTTGTATCCTATGCCGTTGAAAGAAAAAAAAGTAAACACCCCGAGGAGTTTGGCCACGGGGCGATTGAAGGAGTCGCCGGTCCGGAATCCGCTAATAATGCCGCAGCTTCCGCCGCCATGATTCCGCTATTGTCTTTAGGTCTGCCCTTCTCTGCCATTTCCGCCATTTTGTTAAGCGGGTTCATGATCCACGGTGTCATCCCCGGCCCGACTTTAGTCACACAGCATCCGGATTTATTCTGGGGTCTTATTGCCAGTATGTATATTGGCAATGTGCTATTGCTGATTATAAATCTGCCGCTGGTAGGGTTATTCGCCTATCTGCTGCGAACTCCCATACATATTCTGATGCCGGTCGTCCTGATCATTACCATAACAGGGGCGTATTCGCTTAATCACAGTATCTTCGACCTGGTGCTGCTGGCTGGTTTTGGGATACTTGGCTTTGCCATGAAACAGACGGGTTATGAACCGGCGCCGTTAGCTCTGGGCCTTATCCTCGGGCCTACCCTGGAAACCGGGCTGGCACAGGGCTTAATTATCGGCGACGGCAACCCCTGGTTTTTCCTCTCAAGACCAATCTCAGGTACCATTCTTTGGTGTGGTATTGCTTTGCTGGTTTTTCATATTGTAAGCAGCTTCTTGAAGAAAAAGCAGAGCACACAAATATAAAAAGGAGGTTGTTGGGTGGAGAATAAGCGTATTGTTTTATCGTTACTTACCGTTTTTCTGTGTATGACACTAATGCTGGGAGGTTGTAACATGGGGGCAAAGGAAAGTACCGCTCCGGAAAAATATCCGGTTAAACCAATCAACATAATTGTTCCGTTTGCGGCTGGCGGCAGTGCGGACATAATAGCACGGACACTGGAAAAATCTGCGCAACAACACCTGGGCCAACCGTTGGTTGTACTTAATATGCCAGGAGGCGCAGCCACCATCGGCATGAATGAAATGGCCGGCGCCCAGGCTGACGGCTATACGATCGGGGTAATTGGCATAAACGCAATATTGCAGCCGCTCTATGGCGAAACCAGATACCACTACCCCACCGCACTGGAACCTTTGGTAAAGGTTGTGTCCTCACCGATAGTCCTGGCTGTTCGCTCTGATAAGCCATGGCAGAATCTCAATGATTTGGTTAGCTATGCCAAAGCCAATCCCGGAAAAATCAAGTTTGGCCATGCCGGTTTGGGTACGACAACGCATCTCACCGGTGAGCTGTTTGGCAAAGAAGCTAACATTAATATCGTCCAGGTTCCGTTTAAGGGCGATTCTGAGGCCCTTGCATCCTTGCTGGGAGACCATGTTCATTTAATCCTGAGTACTCCGCCTGCCTTAAAAGAGCATGTAAAAAGCGGCTCAATAAAGATACTCGGGGCTGCTGAAGAAAAGCGCCTAACCCTCTCCGGCTTTGAGAATGTGCCTACCTTCAAAGAACAGGGGATCAATGTCGCATTTGACTTTTGGATTGGCGTGGTAGCTCCCAAGGGTATTCCGGCGGCTGAAAAAGCTAAGTTAGCTGCTGGTTTGAAGGAAATGATCAACGCCCCTGAGTTTAGTAAAAGTATGCAGGAACTGGGAATGGTTGCCGAATATTTAGGGCCGGCTGAATTCAAGGACAGATGGATAGCTGATAATGAAAAACTGACGAAAGTAACAAAAGAAACCGGTATCGCCGATGTAATCAAAGCACAGAAGAAATAGCCGTATTAACGAAACAGGCAGGTTGGTGAACCGGTGCCGTTATCCCGGCGATTTATCTCAAATACCAGTCTTTTGCGTGAGATTGCTTTGCTGGTTTTCCATGCGGCAAACAGCTTCTTGAGGACAAGCAGGTGCACAAATATAAGAGGAGGTTGCTAAATGCAGAATAAGCGTATTGTTTTGCCGTTGCTTGCCGTCTTTTTGTGTATGACATTATTGCTGGGAGGTTGTAATATGGGGGCGAAGGAAAGTACCGCTCCGGAAAAATACCCGGCTAAGCCAATCAATGTAATTGTCCCGTTTGCGGCTGGCGGCGGTGCGGATATAATGGCGCGGGCACTGGAAAAGTCTGCGCAGAAACACCTGGGCCAACCGTTGGTTGTGCTTAATATGGTTGGAGGCGCAGGCACCATCGGCATGAACGAAATGGCCGGCGCCAAGCCTGACGGCTATACAATCGGGGTAATTGGCGTAAACGTAATATTGCAGCCACTCTATGGTGAAACCAGATATCACTACCCCACCGCACTGGAACCGGTGGTAAAAGTTGTATCCTCTCCCACAGTCCTGGCTGTTCTGGCTGATAAGCCATGGCAGAATCTGAATGATTTGGTCAGCTACGCTAAAGCAAATCCCGGAAAAATCAAATTTGGCCATGCCGGTTTGGGTACGACAATACATCTCACCGGTGAAATGTTTGCCAAAGAAGCTAATATCAATATCGTCCAGGTTCCGTTTAAGGGCGAATCAGAAGCCCTTGCATCCTTGCTGGGAAACCATATCCATTTTATGCTGGGTAATCCGTCTGCCTTAAGAGAACATGTAAAAAGCGGCACAATAAAGGTACTGGGGGTTGCGGAGGATAAACGGCTAACCATCTCCGGCTTTGAGAATGTACCTACCTTCAAAGAGCAGGGAGTCAATGTCGCGTTTGACTTTTGGATTGGCGTGGTAGCTCCCAAGGGCATTCCGGCGGCTGAAAAAGCTAAGCTGGCTGCTGGCTTAAAAGAAATGATCAATGCCCCCGAGTTTAATAAAAATATGCAGGAACTGGGAATGGTTGTCGAATATTTAGGGCCGGTTGAATTCAAGGACAGATGGATAGCTGATAATGAAAAGCTGACGAAAATGATAAAAGAAACCGGTATAGCCGATGTAATCAAAGCACAAAAGAAATAGCCATACTAACGCAAGAAATGTGCTGTTCCTGATAAAGGAACAGCACATTCTTTTGGGACACGCAGGGATGCGGTAACCCTATCCCTCCCGGGGAGAATTAGCATACTGCTACAAATCCTCTCTGCAGATGAGATCATTAAATAAGCAGACTTCTGCCGGCGATACGTTGGAATGAGCAAAATCGGACCTTACGCAATCCTTAATTAAGATTTCACTATAATTGCTGCAGCCGTAAGCGATACTGGTGTTTATTATTTCCTGACACAACGCTTTTGCCGGCTCAATAGCCGCCGGCGGGGTGGCCGGGTCTTTTATCACCGCATTAAGATATTCTGCCCGCATAGCATGATGCATTTCCGCAACAATCGCTGCATCCAGAATCCGGTAACATGCGCTTTGCGGAATACAGATATATGTCCGGCAGCTTGCCGTCCGTTCTTTATAAATAAGGCATCTTCCCAAGCCGTCCAGATGGCGGCATTTTTTGTGTCCGGCAACCATAAATATTTCCAGCTTATTTTCGCCCACATCAACAAACAGTTTGGGAATAATCCGCTCAAGCTTACCTTTGGATATTTTCTTAGCGCTGATACTGTCCATATTGATTTTGAATCTGCCTTTACAGCAATGCTCTTTACAGGCGTCACAGGGCAATGGATTCTCTGTTAGAAACTCATCGACAGCCTCAAAAAAGTCCTGCACCGTAGATGTATGGTTTAATCCGGTAATATCGACTTCGCCGGCTTGGTTAAAGAATAGTTTCAGTTTGACCATCCTCTCAATATTATATCTTATTAGGTACAATACATGGCTTGTGCGAGCCTTTGGCAACGGCGGAGAAAGTATGCTTTCTGTCAAGATAAAGAGCCATGATTCATGTGCACATGAATCATGGCTCTACATTCTTCTTTTTGGGCTAATTCTCCTGCCAATCAGCAAAAATACTGATAAACAGGTCTCAATAGGTAACACCTTTCCAGTAAACCAGGGTACATACTTCGGCTCTTGCGGGAAGCTGAACCTCTCGTAATGCCCATTTTTTAAATTCCTCAAAACCGGTTCTGTCCACAATGTAGCCGATATGCTCTTTGCCGCCGGGCGCAGACGGGTCAATGTACTTTTTCACATAGTCATAGGTATTGCAAATGATTTTCGTAATACTCGCTTCATCGGCCCATTTGATGAAATCTTCGCCCAGACGGGGATTTTTCTTGCCGGTTCTGCCAAAAATGGTTAGCCGGAAGTATTTCTCCCGGCTGCGGGTCCATGCCCCTGTCGGGCAATTCAGCACACATTCCCCGCAACCGATACAATTCCCGGTATCACGCACAACTTTGAAATTTACCGTCGCCAGAGCACTGACCGACTTCCTGGTACAAGCCTTCACACAAGCCCCGCAGCTAACACAGCGGTCTGAGTCATACTGGGGCAGGGTCATACCCATAATCCCAAAATCATGCATTCTTACTTTGGCGCAATCATTCGGACAACCCGTCAATGCTACCTTAACATGCAGGTCGTTGGGGAAGATTGCTTTTTCAAGCCGTTTCGCCAAAGCAGAGGTATTATAACAGGCATAAGGACATACATTATTCCCCACGCAGGCCGTAACATTTCTTGTACCTGAAGCGGTATAGCCTTTCCCCGGAAGCTCCTGATTAATGTCCAAGCCTGCGATAACAGGCTGGAGCAATTTATTAACCTTAGGCATATCTGCAAATTTAATCCCCGGAAGCTCAAAGCCCTGCCGGGTGGTAATATTGACAATACCGTTACCATAGGTTTCAGCAATAGTTTGGATGACCGCTAAATATTTTGCCTCCAGATAGCCACCGGGAACACGAATCCGTGAAGCGGTCAAACCTCTGTGTTTAGTCACACGAAACGCATTCTTCTTCAGCATTTTGGTATTTACATCCATTAGAACCCCTCCCTTCTAATCAAGCAGTTGAGCACCCTTTACATAGTTAAATACAGGCCCTTCCAGGCAAACATAGGTGTCATCAATTTTACAATGCCCGCATTTCCCAATACCGCAGCACATTTTCCGTTCATGGGAAATCCAGATATTTTCCTCGTGAAAGCCACGCTGCAAAAGCCCCTGGGCAGCGAACTTCATCATCATTGGCGGCCCAACCACAATGGCCACCGCCTTAGCAACATTTTTCAGCTTCAGCTCCGGAATATACTGTGTAACCAGACCAATCTGGCAGGCGGTATCGTCTTGTGCACAGTCTACCGTCAAAATTACATCCAGGTTTTTCTGCCAGTGACCAAACTCTTCTATAAATAAAATATCTTTTGGCGTCTTAAATCCTGCTACCAGCGTCATGCCTATTGTTTCTTCCATATGGCTGCAAAAATAATCCACTACCCCTTTTACCGGGGAAAGGCCGGTGCCGCCGGCAATGACCACCAGCTCTTTTCCCTTGTAGTTGTCGATATCAAAGCCATTGCCATACGGACCGCGCATAAATAATTTGTCGCCAACATAATGCTCAAAAATTTCATTAGTAACCTTACCCACCCGGCGGATGGTCAAATCTACGGTGCCGTCGCCAATACCGCTGACAGAAATAGGAGCTTCCCCATACTTCGGGATGGAAACTTCAAAAAATTGTCCGGGTTTTACCTGACCCTCATACGTAAGGCGAAAAGTATATTCAAGCTCCGTGTGCTTAATAACATCCCTTATCTCGGACCGGAAGGGAAGATACTCATTTGCCGCCATTTGCAGCCACCTCCTCGATAGCGTCAGCCAGTTTATTTATCGAATGCGAAAACGATATATATTCCGGGCAGATGTCGTCACAACGGCCACAACCTACACACATGTGATAGCCATTGCGTTTTTTGTAATCATATACTTTATGCAGTACCTTAAAGCGCATGCGTTGTCCGTTCTTTTGGCGGTAACAACCGCCGCCCGCAACCTCGGTAAAGCCGTCCACCATACAAGAGGCCCACACCCGGCGCCGCTCTCCCGCCTTGCCGTTATCGGTGTAAAATATATCCTGCATACTAAAGCAGGTGCAGGTGGGACAGACAAAATTGCAGCGGCCGCAGTTAATACAGCGGCTGTCATACTCATCCCACATAGTTGCACCCATTACCTCCAGCGTAATCCCCGCCGGAATATGGACACAGGTTTCATTCCGGGTTACGCAGGCGGGAACTACAGCCGGTGTTGCTGCGCTGCGAGCAGCCAATAAGGCCTCCCATGCTTCATTATGATTATCCACATATACCTTGCCATTTATAATTTCAAGATAAGCATCATACGCATCTGTTCGATTTGTTCCCATATCAACACAGAAACAGTTTTCAAAGGAATACTGACAGCCAAGCAGCACAAACTTTACTTTATCCCGCAGCCGCTGATAATAATAGTCTTCACAACCGTTTTCCAGATAGATCGCGTCAAGCCGTTTTACTGCATGCAGATCACAACTGCGCAGAAAAATTACTGCCCCTTTTTTAGGAGGGTCTGCTTCTTTGACAACCTCTTCGGTAAAGAAAAACAAAGTCTGCGACAGAGGCAACAGCACTTCTTTAAAGGAAAATTCTGATTTTAGATCAAAAACGATTTCTTCCACTGTATGAATTTCCCCGTAACGAATACGGTCAGTATCTGAGAAACCACCTCCATCTTTGAAACGCTTAGGAGCATAGATAAAATAGTCTTTAGACCACTCCTGCAATATCTGATTGAAGCCCGTTTGTTCTAAGCAGTAGCCCATGTTTACACCTCTTTCTTTTAATTGATGTAGTATGGAATAATGATACTTACGTTCCTTGTGTATTTTTTAACAAGTTAATTGTAGCGTGGGCAAAAAAAGGCTGCCGTGACTAAAATCACGGCAGCTTAAAATATTCTGAAAGTTTATCACGGTCTACTATCGTTATTTGACCATCATTAATCCGAATCAATCCTTGACTGACCAAAATTTTCAGTTGGCGTGATACAGTTTCACGCCGTGATCCCAGCATCTCCGCAAGATAGGTAATACTTACATCAATGTTAATCGTAGTTCCCCCTTGACCGGGAACACCGTAATCTCTGGACAGCTTCCACAGTTTGGCGGCAATGCGTTTATCACCGCGCACAGAGTTGGGAGTATTCTTCATTTGCCGGTAAAGGCGCCGAACTTTCATGGCCAGAGAGGCCAATACACTTTTAGTCAGTGAAAAATCCTGTTCCATGACACGCAGGAAATCCTGCCTGTCAAAACAAAGAATCTGGGCCTCTTCAAATGCTTCGCAATTGATGGAGGCAGGAATTCCTTGCAAAACCACTTCGTTAATCAGTTTGCCTTTATCTAAAATAAAGATGACCTTTTTCTCCCCCTGCGCGTCAACCGTATAGAGGGTGACAAGGCCGCTGATAACAATATAAACCATCTCTACCGGCTCTTTATCAAAAAATAAATGTTCCCCTTTAACCAGGCGGCGCACCGTGCCACAGGCGGACAATACTCTGACAGACCGGGGAGCTGCCTGCTGAAAGGCCTCCACCAGCGCCACTGCCTCACTTATATTCATCATCATCACCAGTATCTTTATTGTTAGTCAGGCAAACCCGCTATTGGAGTACATTTCCCATAAACTGCAAAAATCCTGCATGGTTTCAGCATTTTCTTTGCTATCTAAAACAGGAGCATCCTTCTGCCTACAGGCAAAATTATGCTCCCATTGATAACATACTAAACTAAAACTCTACATTCACAATTACCCACATATCTCCACCATCCGGCCAACAGCTAATCCGCTTTATGGTAGCCAATTAAAAGCATACCCCAAAGAACATAAGGTAATGGTACCAACAGAAATTAATCCATAAGCAATATCCCAAAACATAACTAATCCCCCTCCTTTAAAAAACAAAGAATATTTTAATATATGAGGAAGGATTTGTTTTTATGCCGGAAAATATTGCAAATAACCGTCCGGAACTAACCCGGCAGGGCGAGGGCTATTGCCGTTTATATCAGGCATACATTTGGAATACACTATGGTAAATGAAAGGCGGTTTTACCATGAAAATCGTGATTTTAGCCGATACCCATCTGAATAAAGAAACTGATATGCTTAAAACATTGTTAGACAAGCTCGGTGAAGTAGACCTGATCATCCATGCCGGTGATTACATAAATGACGCCGTTGTCGATACATTAAGAAAGATCCCTGGATTTCACGGCGTATGGGGCAACTGCGATACGGCCGGGATTCAGAATACGCTTAAAGAGAAGGAATTACTTACGCTGGGTTCTTACCGGTTAGGTATCTTTCATGGCCATGGAAAAGGAAAATCTACACTTGACCGGGCTTACGCCGCCTTTGAGAACGACAATGTCAACATCATTGTTTTCGGACACAGCCACCAGCCGTCTATTACGACCAAAAATAAAGTTTTGATGCTTAATCCCGGTTCTCCGACCAGCAAGCGAACCCAAAAATGGTTTACTTTCATTCTTTTAGACCTTAACGCTGCCTCGATCGAAGCCCGTTTGGTACTATTCGATAATCTTCAATCATTAAGCCTGTAGCCTCATTTATTTATCCGGCGCAGCAGGGATGAGCAAAATTAACGAATATCGGAATGATAAGTGTTCATAGGTGCGGGTCAAATGCCCAAATCTTATGTAATAGACTCCTAAAGAATGAATTGAGCTGCTCCATATCGCAAAAATGGTCTGGCGGCAGTCTATTGGCATAGTCCTCAAAGTATGTGAGTCTCTCTTCGATGAAACGGTTCACAGCCTCCATACGCGGGATCATTGACAATTCGTCTCCGGCCATCTTTCGGGCAAGCAAGGCTTCCAGCTGTTCTTGCAGCGACGGATTTCCTTGCATTTGTGTTGCCAAAAGTGTATGAAAGGAGAGGGGTGGATGAGTATTTTCACGCTCCAGCCACATGCATGCAAACAGTGGCCTAAGGACATAAAAATACTTTTTGGCTTTGACTGTCTCCCCCTTCAGGTAGCTTCTATAATTGGATACCGCCATACTTAAATAATGGAACATTGATGTTCTGCGTGCAAAATAGGCAGAACGGATGGCTTTCATCTGTTCTCTTATTTCATTTTCTTCCCGGTAAACGATGGGTGAGTCCAGCCATTCCATAAGCGCCGGGTTGTATTTGCGCAATAACCCCAATGCTTTCCGTATATCCCAGCCGTTTATATCTAATAAATCATGAATGGGGTACTCAAGCACATCACGCTTTTTTTCAATGGACAGATACCATTCCGGTCTGTGGATATAGACAAAACGAACATCATAATCACTATCCGGCGAAGGAAAACCCCAGGCCCGGCTCCCTGATTCAACTGCAAACAGTATTTTTATTTTTTCTTCAGTTTCAATATCTGTTAATTTAGCAAGAATTGCCGCTCTCATACTATCACTCCCAACACCCTGCAGGCACCGAATAACTCCAAGAATCTCTCAGAACATACTTTCAAAATTAACCCTTGACCACGCCAAGGGTGCGCAGTTTCTTTACCGGCGTTATCAGGTCAAGCTCATTTTCAATAACAGCATCAATATCTTTGTAGGCAAATCTTGATTCCTCGGCCACATCACTCTTGTTATTCTTGCCCAGAACCACACCACAGCTTTTTAAATCGTTCATAACCGCTTCCACCGCAAATGTCCCTTTGGCTTTGGTCCGCGACATAAGCCGTCCCGCCCCATGAGAACAGGAATGAAAACTTTCCGCATTGCCTTTTCCTTCAACAAGATAACTATAAGAGCCCATAGCACCGGGAATAATGCCAATATCGCCTTTTCTCGCACGGATAGCTCCTTTACGGTGTACCCAGACATTTTTCCCATAATGGTGCTCCAGGTCGGCATAATTATGGTGACAGTTAATGTAATTCGAATACTCTGGGCGGCAACCGAGCAAGCGGTTTGTCCATTTATCCAACAGGCCTGTTATCGCGTCCATCATATGGTCGCGATTTTCTTTGGCAAAAGCCAGCGCCAGTTGCATCCAGTCGATATAAGCCTGCCCCGCTTTGCTGTCAACAGGCAAAAAGGCCAGTTGATATTCAGCAGGTACTGCGGCAAACCATTTTTTGTTGTTCTTTTGGGCTTCCTCATGGAAAAAGCGGCAGATTTGGTGTCCAAGATGCCGGCTGCCCGAATGCAGCATAATACCGGTGAGGCCATTTTCATCTTCCTGCAACTCAATAAAATGGTTCCCGCCGCCAAGCGTTCCGGTTTGGTAATACCCATCCTCTATTTCCGGCAGAAGTTTTGCGGCAAATGCATAATGCTCTTTATTGGCCATGGCCTCATCAATGACAGCAGATGCCTGCCGCTGTTTATGATGGGCGAAGCCCACGGGAATATTCCGCAGGATGTCGCCGATGAGAACCTGCAGGAGCGATCCGCTTGCCGTATTTGTATTTTTAAGTAAAGCGGCCTCAATATTGGTTTGAATATAAGCCATCCCACAACCGATATCCACCCCGACCGCATTGGGAATCACTACACCGTCAGCGGCAATAACCCCGCCGATAGGCATTCCTTTCCCCATATGGGTATCAGGCATAAGTGCAACCCATTTATGTATAAAAGGCAGATTAGACAGGTTGGTGGCTTGTTGGAGGCAGCCCTCTTCCAACCGGTCCTGTTCCTGCAGCCAAACCTTTATCGGATGTTGCTGTTTTTCCTGGTCATAAATAACATACATACTATCATCTCCTCGTGTATAATTTACCAAATTATGCTTCAGCTATCATTAAAAAAAGTTTGCGAGCTTGCAACATTTCACTAAGAATGCTATTTTAAAATGCTAAACCCAACGATTATATTGTAGGGTGATATGATGGCCGCATTTACAGAACTCATTAAAAACTTTGATAAAATCCGAGACTATGCCCGGGATTTTTTAGTGTACGGCTATAAATGCCGTAATGACTACACGCACAAAAGCAGCCGGAGTTATGATAATGAACGGCGAAGAATAGAAAGCTATCTTGCCGGCTATATTCACTGGGAAACCAGCGCTCGCGGGAAAAATCTGTTTATCAGTACCGATACCGGCGACCTCTCCCAAAATCCGCTGTTTTCAGTATGGGAGACAAAATCTTTTACCGCCAATGACTGCCTGCTGCATTTTTGCCTTTTTGATATACTTAAAAACCATCCCGGTTCAACTGCTCAGACGGCTGCCGCTCTCCTTTACGAGCAGTACCTGTCGTGTTTTGACGATTGTGAAATGCCGGATACCATGACTGTCCGCAATAAGCTTAACGAATATGTCGCAGCCGGCTTATTCCAAAAACAGAAAAACGGTAAAACGCTTCATTACTTTATTAGTGACAGTAAGCTGGATAACGCCTTGCCTGAGATAATAAACAAACTCGCCGTCCCTATACATTTTTTCGAAAATATTACGCCGGCAGGCGTTCTGGGGTATTTCATCCGCCGTGATACCGGCCAGAATCCCGGAATCTTTTCCTTTAGACATTTTTTTGCTTCCCATACCCTTGATGACGAGGTATTGCTGAAAATATTGTCAGCCATCCAAGAGCAAAGAAGCATCCAGCTTGAGACCTGCAGCAACCGGTCAAAAAACCCTTCCTGCCAGACAATCTTACCGCTAAAAATTGCAATCAATGTCAAGCACGGGCGGCGCTATTTACTTGCCTATAACAGCCGGACGCACAACTTTTTCTCCTACCGTCTGGATTATCTTAAAAAAGTCAAAGTACTGGAGCAAAGTAGTGTTTTTACCAAACACTTGTCTGAACTGGAAACCAGGCTTCTCCGTACCTGGGGCGTCTATCTTGGCAGAAAAAATCATATTGAACAACTGGAAATGGTACTGGCTATCGATGAAGAGTCCGAAGCGTATGTTCTTACACGGCTGCAACGGGAAGGCAAACACGGCACAGTCGAAAAACTTGCTGACAATCGCTTCGTCTACCGCATTGAAGTCTCTGATACGCAGGAAATGGTACCCTGGCTGCGAACATTTATCGGACGGATCATCTCCCTAACCGGCTCTAACCAGCGGATAATGAAGCAGTTTCATGAGGACATCGAGTGCATGACACACATGTATGAAGACTAGAGAGGGAAAACCGGATGGAGCTTTTTAGCGAAATTCATAGCAGATACTACTACATCATCAGCCAAGTCTTGCAAGCAGCCTCCAGCCGCAGCCTTACAACCCGCGATATCGCCGCCATTGTTTCAGAGCTTGGTTTTGCCGAAACTTCCCTAAACCTCACTCCGGCCTTGCTCAATACCGGCCAGAATAATTACCGGTTGCTAATCAATGGGCCTTCCGGTTATTCTCAGCCTGTTCCCCAAAACCTTCCGCCCCCTATGCTGACAACATTACAAAAACGCTGGCTAAAAACCATACTGGCAGATAAGCGGTTTAAGCTTTTTACCAACGGGAACCAATATGATTTATACAGTTCCCTGCTTGCCGATGTTGAACCGCTCTACTGTCCAGACTGCCTCCTGCCTGTTGATATGGCTAATGATGGTGATGCCTATGACAACAACGAATACAAGTATATCTTCGCGACGATTCTTACTGCCATACAAGCGTCCAAAATATTGCTGATTACCTACGAAAGCGGTAAAGGCAACCGTCTTTCAGCTTATATCGCCCCTTACAAACTTGAGTATTCGATGAAAGACGATAAGTTCAGGCTGATTGGCGTTAGAATGCGCCAAAAGAAATTAAAAAGCCTCTACAAATTAAACCTTGCCCGCATTACTTCGGTAACGGTAATGGATTGGAATGCCCCCACAGACCTGGCCTGCTATATTCAAAGCCTGCGTATGCCCCAGCCGGTTGAAATCGAGATTACCAACGAACGCAACGGCTTTGAGCGCATTTTTACCCAGCTATCCAATTTTGAACGTATTTCAGAATATGACGAACAAACCAAAACCTGTCATATGAAAATTTATTACTATGAAGTTGATGAAATGGAGCTATTAATTACGCTGCTTTCCTTTGGGCCGGTTATTCGCGTATTAGGTCCGGCAGATTTTAAGAAGCAAATTATCGAACGCATAGTAAGCCAAAAACGGCTATTTGCAGAAACTGCTAACAGCGTGTACCCCCGGTGAGATGATCATATAAGCAAGTACTTATATGCCCTACCTCTGCCTATCGTCAAATTCAAAGCCACTATTGCCTGCCGGCAATAGTGGCTTTTGTTTAAAGCAAACCTTACGCTAACTTATGCAGATTCATTCCTGCAACTTTTATTAATCGGCTTTACGCAGTTTAAATTCCATCCCTTCATAAACCCTGATCGGTTTTCCCCGCTCCAGTAATTCGTGTTGAATCCACATTGTTTGCTTCAGCAACAGTTCTTGTGCAATATTTTGCTCCATGATAATTTCGTTCAGCCGGATTAGCGCCAGCTTTTTATTGGTATGCTGATCGCGTCCCTGTGTAGATACAACACTAACACCGGTAGGAATGTGTATGGCCCGCACCGCTGTCTCAACCTTATTAACATGTTGTCCGCCCTTGCCCCCGCTTCTGAATGTTTCAAAGCGGACAAGTTCTGCATCAAAAACCTGCTTTTGGTTTTCCTGAATTTCACTTACCCCAATGAACCAGTTTTTGCGCTTGTGTTTTGGTCTGAACGGACTCTGAACAATCCATTTGATTGTGCCAACAATCCCTCCCACCCTTGCTGGTGTTTTGATAACTACTGATTTGAAGCAATCAATATAACTGCCTTGTACCTGACTTACTATTTCCAGGTCAGCGAATTCCGTTTGCAATGCCTTCAGAAATTTTCCCACTGCCAATTCACATTCTAAAGGACCTTTGCCAGAACTTATTTGAATTAATATATCAATCACCCCTTATAGGTCAATACCGGCCGCAGGGTTGCAACAACATGGATTAGCCCGAATTGCAGCAAGCTGGCAATCACAGTATCAATATTTTTATAGGCTTCAGGTGCTTCTTGAAACAATAGGTCGGTATCGTGACAGACCACCCTGCTCTTTAACTTTGTTTGGCGAATGGTATCCCGATCATACTTATTGCGAATTCGGGATTTACACAAACTCCTGGCCCATTTCCGTCCGGCTCCATGTGATAACGAGAAGGCAGACACTTCCGTATTGCCGGCAGGTTTTACAATATAAGTAAGCGAACCTCGCGACCCGGGAATAATGACCGGCCCCAGTTCGGCAGACACAGCACCTTTCCGGTGAATATAGACATCTCCTTTTTGTTCAATAAAGTTGTGTTGGCAATCAATTAGCTTTTGGATTTGCGACGTATACCCCAAGTAGCCGAGCAGCTTGTTCACAACGATTTCCCGGTTTCTCGCGGCCCACAGCAATGCCTGATCATGGTCTGCCAGATAGCTCTGCATAGCTTCACTCCCTGCCGCCAGTCCATGGCAATCCTTATACTCATTTAATATCCGTTGCCCGTAACTGCGCGACCCACTGTGCAGCAGCAGCATTACCTGGCTTTCGTCCAGTTCCAGCATTGCGCAGGTTTCCTGGTCATAAACCTTTTCAACAACCTGAAATTCTGCAAAATGGTTGCCGCCGCCAATGGTTCCCAGGTCGTAGATCGGGCTTGGTTCCTCATAGGGATTAACGGTCTGAATATCGGACAATTCCCGTATATTATTAAGCTTTGTCACCCAGCGTTCAAGCTTAAACTTTCGGCACTCAACCCCGGTAGAATACAGCCCCATCCCGCAGCCAATATCGCCACCGATTATGTGCGGATAGATAACCCCCTTGGTTACCACTACAGCTCCAACAGGTGATTTTCCCGCATGCAAATCCGGCAAGCCTACGGTGCGCACTACACCCGGTAAAGCTGCCACCCCCTTTAGTTGAGTTATCGCGGTATCCTCTATCCAATTCTTTTCACTTGTGATTATTGTTATATTGCTCATGCAATTCCCCTTCATAATTCAATTTGCAAACAGACATAAAAAGGCCGCAGCAACCAAGCTGCGGCCCTATAGTTACCCTAAAAAAGGCAACAAAAAAACACGATAACCTATCGTGCCGTCAATTAAATATTAGGCGTTTGGTTGTCTCAAAAACAAGCTATTAAATTCTGTTCACCTTAAAAATAAAAATTGCAAACATAAACAAACACCCCTTTAGCCTAATATCTGTATCGATACTACTATATCATGCTGGATACATTTGTCAAGTGAATCTTTAAAATAAAAGTGCACTGAAACCTTTTTTAGGTGATACCTGCCTGAAATTCAGCAGATATCACCTTGCTTCCGCTAAATAAAAAGCTCCGGTTCCCGGCGATGGGAAAAATCAATTTCCAGCTCTTCCTTATGCCGGATATAGTTCTTATCATCATAGTACTTGGCATTCACAGGACAGCTTTTCACACAGGCACCGCATTTAATACAGATTCCCTTCATCTTGCTTGCCTCCTCGCTATCAATAGATCCCATCGGACAGAGGCGCGTGCATAACCCGCAATTGGTACACCGGTCATTTGTCTTTGGCGTTACCTTCCTAATATCGACAGGCTCGCCCTGCTCATTTTTAGGAATGTAGTAGTAGCGATAAGGCCTGTTACCGCTGACTTCGACCGGCTCAACGCTGTTTTGATCAATTAGCTTTACTTTTAGTTGATGCGCAAACTCCTTAACTATGGCCATATCCTGATCATCCGGCCTGTTTTTTGCCAGAGTCTTGGAGAATGAATGCTCACCGATAAAAGCACCGCCGGCAATAACCGTAAAACCGTTTGCCTGCAGAATATCCGTTAATTCAATGAGAGCATCATCATAATTCCTATTTCCATAAACAGTGACTGCAATAGCCAGTGCGCCATTGCCAGCAACCGAATTCAGGTATTTTAGTAAGACATTCGGGACTCTTCCCGCGTAGACGGGAACACCAAAAACCACAATATCATTTGCGGTAAATTGCTTTGGTTCCTGTCTGCTGTCCGGCAATGTGAAATCCTGAATAGTTACTTTTCGCTCTCCGTTGATATTCTCAGACAGCTTCTCAGCTATACCAACTATTATTTTTTTCGTGGTTCCAGTCGCACTAAAATACATCGCTGTAACTTTCCAATCCAAATGTTAAACCTCCCCCAAAAGAAGCAACATAAACACCCTTTTTGCTTCCATAAATTCCATTTCTACGGCGATTCAAAACCGCCACCTGCTTGCGCATTTATTCGCTTTCATGGCGCACGATTCCTCTTCTGCTGCCACAGTAGGCTTTGAACAGCCGGGAATAAACCGGCAATAACGGTTACTGCGCTTTTGCCAGCAGACTTTAAACTCCTAATTGGCAGTTGCATAATCAGCAAATGATTAAACAGCAAAATTCTACCTTATTAGAGCAAAATTACCGGCAGGTAACTGCCCGCCAAAGTGAAACTACTAGTTAAAGTCAGTATATAGCCTTTCGAAATAAAGAGGAGGGGTTTATGTGAACAAAATCATGATTTCTCCAGGCCGTTATGTACAGGGCGCCGGCGCTCTGGATGACATCGGCAAACATGTTGCCGGTCTGGGAACTAAAGCCTTAGTCCTTGGTGGCAAACGCGGCCTTGACACCATCCAAAAAGTGCTGGAAACCAGTTTTAAAGAACACAAGGTCAGCTATATCATTGAACACTTTGGCGGCGAATGCTCACAACCCGAAATCAACCGGATAGTAGCCAACATCAGGCAGAATGATGTTAATATCATCGTTGGCGCCGGTGGTGGCAAAGCACTGGATACTGCTAAAGCCGCCGCGTACACAGCAAAAATCCCGGTTGCTATTGTTCCGACAATTGCTGCAACCGATGCACCCTGCAGCGCTTTATCTGTCATTTACACCCCGGAAGGAGTTTTTGATTCCTATTTGGTATTGCCGAAAAATCCTGATTTGGTACTTGTGGATACTGCCGTTATTGCTCAGGCTCCTGTCCGCCTGTTTGTATCAGGAATGGGCGACGCACTGGCTACCTGGTTTGAAGCCGATGCCTGCGCCAAAGCCTTTGCCGGCAATCTCCCCGGCGGCTTATCCACCTCCGCCGCCCTGTGTCTTGCCAAGCTCTGTTATGATATTTTAATCGAATACGGCTTACATGCCAAATTAGCACTGGAACAAGGTGTCGCCACCGAGGCTGTGGAAAAAGTAGTAGAGGCTAACACACTGCTGAGCGGACTTGGTTTTGAAAGTTCAGGTCTTGCAGCAGCTCATGCAGTACACAATGGCTTGACCGTATTGCCGGAAACCCATCATGCCTATCATGGCGAAAAGGTTTCTTTCGGTACGCTTGTCCAATTAGTACTTGAAAATCGCTCATCCCGCGAGTTGGAGGAAGTACTGCATTTCTGCAAATCTGTTGGCCTGCCTGTTACCCTTAAAGAAATCGGTGTCGAACAGATCACCCCGGAAAAAATCCGTCAGGTAGCCGAGGCGACCTGCGCTCCTGGCGAAACCATCCATAACCAGCCTTTTAGCGTTAGCCCCAACACTGTTTATGCTGCCATTCTGGCCGCCGACGCAATTGGCAATGCTTATCTGAAACAAAAGTAACCACAATATTATCTATAAAGTAAAAGCATTATTTGTCGTCTTTTTTAGACAAATAATGCTTTTACTTTTTATTGATGCTACTCCTGAAATAACTTTACTGCTAACCCATCAAGTTCTCCAGCCATTATATTCACCTGTTCAACTTCTCGGGCCACTTCAGTTATAGCACCAGATACCTGACCGATCATATTTTCAATGCTGTTAACCTGGCGATAGTTTTCCTCACTGTCGGCTTGTATCATCTTGACCACTGTCTCAACTTTTTTTACCGACTCGGCACACGAAACCGCAAGATTGCGTATTTCCGCAGCAACCACCGCAAAGGAACGGCCCTGCTCACCAACCCTGGCCGCTTCGATAGCCGCATTTAACCCCAGAAGGTTGGTCTGGGTTGATATATTTTTTATCAAATTTAATACAGCCTCAGTTTCCTGAACATATTTCATTGATTCGCTCATCCTCTGGGAAGACTTGTTACTAACAGCGGCAATCTCCTGTGCTTGTGCCGAAATCTCTTCTGAGGTACTGGCCAGCATACTGATACTGTCCGCTAAGTTTTCCGCCATTTTTTTTAGGTTTTCCTGGCGGTCAACCGGCTCGGCAACCGATATGCAGCCTATTACTTCCCCAGTTTTATTGATAATTGGGTACGCATAAGCGATATACGGAACACCAAAAAGAGACTTATCAGCCTTGACAACAACCCGTCGATTTTCCGCCATAGCAGTAAATACCGATGTTCCAGGTTTTAATAAGGTTCCTGGGGAAATGTTCAAATTAATTTTTTTGCTTGGTTTTGCTAATAAATATTTTTCTCTGTCAGTAACGGCAACGCAAAAATCATTTGGCAGCAAATCGGGCAAAAGAGGGGCAACATAGAGAAAACAATTCAGCAATTCTGTGTCTGTCATAAACCGGTAATCCTTTCTCATTTTGCTGGCAGAACTATGGCCAAATAGAAAATCCCCCCAGGCGGAGGATTTTTCTATTTTAATCCAAATAACTACTCTTTAATGGGGTATTAAAAGAATACCTGCAATTGCAACTATATTGCCGATGATGAACAAAAGTACAGAAAATCCCATTAAATCACGGAGATTCATGTTAGCGATAGCAAGCAGCGGCAAAGCCCAGAACGGGCAAACAATATTCCAAATGCTTTCGCCCCAGGCTACCCCCATCGCAACCTTCCAAGGCTCTACTCCCAAGGTTGCTGCTGCAGGCAGCATAAACGGCGCCTGAACGACCCAGTGACCGCCAGCGGAAGGAACAAATATGCTAATAATCAGCGATGAAAAATAACAGGCCAGTTCAAAAGTATCATAGGTAGCAATACTTAATAAGCCGTCAGAAATAACATGAACCAATCCACTGCCATGCATAATGCCCATAATACCGGCATAAAAGGGGAATTGCAGAATAATTCCACTGGCAGTAGAAGTACCTTTACTGATAGCCTTAGCATAATTATACAAAGTACCATGAGCCAATATGCCTAATACAATAAACATAAAAATCAAAATATTAACATTAAGGTTAAATCCATTTTTCATGAAGTAGGCAATAAGATAAGCAAGACCGGCTAATCCCAACGTATAGTTGAGAATAGGACTTTGATCCATTTTATCTGCCAACTGCAGTTCAGAACCGGAAGCAGTTGCATCCAAATCCATTTCATCTTGAAATAACGCCGGATCGGCGATAACGGTATCTTCTTTTTTAGGAAGCATAAACATACAAACGATGGGGATTAGAATTGCCAAAGTAATTGTGATAAATAATGCTTGGGGGTGAAATATAGTCTGCGTTAACGGAACAAGTCCCATCTGACTTTCAAGAAAATGGCCTTTGGTGTTAATGACCAGCGGAACCGAAGCCGATAACCCCCCATGGGTTATGATAATTCCCGAAAATACGGCTGTTACCAATACGCGGAAGTCAGTATCGGTATGCTGTTTTGCCGCTTCGCGAGCCAAAAAACCACCGGCAATCAATCCTAGTCCCCAGTTAAGATAATACAGGCCCATTGAGACAAAACCAATAAATAATATAGTTTGTTTTGGCGTACGCGGAATTAGTACAATCTTTTGCAGCAGCTTGCGTACAATTTTCGCTGAAGCCAAAGCATAGCCGGTTATCAAAACCAAAGACATCTGCATAGCAAAAGCTAAGATATCAAAAAAGCCTTTACCCCAGTACTCAACTACTTCCAACGGCGATTTATTCGTTATACATATAGCCAGCGCACCAACAAACAAAGTAATAATCCAAACAATGGTAAACGGATCCGGCAAATACTTTTGCATCAAATTTACAAAGAACATAAGTATGCGATTTATCATTATCCCACTCCATTCTTCTGTGTTATTTTAGAATGCCAAATCTATCTTTTATTGCTTTCTCCTCACTTTCTAACAATGTAGCCTTCAACTCCACACTTAATTCTTTCGCAATAATCATGCCAATATAAAAAACTTATTCTATTGTGACAAAATTCGGTGTCATTCAATTCTTTTGATGACAATATTCATCAAAAGAATTGAATGAACTCCATTACTGCCTTGCCTCCGAGCTATTGTTAAAAGATGAAAAGATGCATCACTAGTGATGCATCTTTTCATCTTTTAACACAATTCCGAGCCTTTTGGCTTTTTTTACAATGGTTGATTGATCAACCTTTAATACTTGAGCAGCTTTTCTCGTACTGCCATATTGAGCCAATACCTTTTCAATGGTCTTTTTCTCGACATTATTAACAATTTCTTTTAGCCCCATTGCTTCGACATCAAGTTCAGCCACATAGGCCGGGTTTATATTTAACAAAGCACCTAATTGTTCACTGTTAATGGTTCCATTTGGTTCTGATATAATAACAAGTCTTTCAATTATATTTTGCAGTTCGCGAATATTTCCCGGCCATGAATACTGTTGCAAAATTGCATATCCCTTCTTATCCAAAGCAGCATTTTTTGCATATTTTGCATTGTATATTCCAAAAAAATGCCGGGCTAAGGTCTCAATATCTTCCGTCCGTGACCGCAGCGGCGGAATATGTATCGGAAATACATGCAGCCGGTAGTACAAGTCTTCGCGAAACCGCCCTTGTTTCACAAGCTCTTTAAGATCACAATTGGTTGCCGACAAAATTCGTACATCCAATTTAATAGGTTTAGTACCACCAATGCGGGTTATTTCCTTATGCTGAATTACTCTTAGCAGCTTCGACTGCAATTCCATGGGCATATCACCGATTTCATCAAGCAATATTGTCCCTTTATCTGCCAATTCAAACAATCCTATTTTACCGGAGCTAATTGCGCCTGTGAATGCGCCTTTGGCATAGCCAAAAAGTTCTGCTTCCAATAGGTTGGCGGGAATTGCCGCACAATTAACCTTTATGTATGGCCCCTTCTTGCGCGTACTGTGTGCATAGATTTCATTGGAAACCACCTCTTTGCCTGAGCCGGTTTCTCCTGTTATCAGTACAGTAACATCAAGATCGGACACTTGCCTAATGAGTTTCATAACTTTATGAGTCTCCGGGCTGTTGCCAATCATATTATCATTGATCTGCAGCTTTCTAAGGTGTTCCACTTCTAAAGCACTTCTCACCTTATCCTTTTCCACTGCTTTCATCTTTTTTTGGGACGCTTCCAGTTCGTCTTTCATTTGTAATAATTCGGTGATTTCCCGATCAATGGTCACGACTTTTTTAACATTACCCTTCGCATCCAAAACGGGAATTCCGGTAATCAGCATTTTCGTCCTGTTCTTCAGACTTGCCCCCACAGCGTTTACTTGCTTTTTGCAGCGAATTACCTCCGGTGTTACTGCATTTACATAAACGCCTTCAGCCAACAGGTCATCGACATATTTTCCGACTACTTCATCAGCTCGAATACCGGTAATTCTGGTATATGCCTTGTTTACATACAAAGTCTTTCCTTTACCGTCAGTGATATAAATTCCATCATACAAATAATCGCCAATATCTCTAAGGTCAGCTAGCTCACTAAACACCTTCTGCAAACTGCCAACAATCTCTTGGCATATCGCCGTTTCCAAATCAGCTTTTTGAATTTTTTCTACCAAATTTTCTAATAAAACAGCTTCTCTATTTTCTATTTTATTTTTCAACGCCTCCACCTCCTGTATGGCCTTAGAAAGTTGCCGTAATAATAGCCGTGTGTCTTTTTTAATAATAATTCGCTCAGCAAAAAATGTAACGTTTTTTAAACAACCTCCTCTTTTTTTACTTTTGGCACGAAAATTGCTTTATGTTTTTATTGAGCCTTACAACACCACACAAGGATACGCATGCAGTACCACAAGCCAAAAAAATTGGCAGCCATTGTTACGGCGGCGATCCCGGGAATCGCTACCACAGTAAAAAAACAAAAAAACTTATGAGGTGAACTATCATGAACAAAACAATTATTACAGTTGCAACAACAGGTGCTTTTCCAACTAAAGAGCATAATCCTAACATTCCCTTAACACCTAAAGAAATCGCCAACGATGTCTATGAATGCTGGCAGGCCGGCGCTGCTGTGGCCCATCTGCACATGAGGGATGAAAATGGCAACGGCACTATGTCCAAAGACAAGTTCCGTGAGACAGTCGGGCTTATCAGGAGCAAATGCGACATTATCCTCAACCTGACCACCTCGGGTGATTTACACGCGACTGACGAGACCAGGATGGCGCATTTTATTGAATTAAAACCGGAAATGGCTTCCTATGATGCCGGTTCTATGAACTGGATGCACAGCGGACTCTTCCTTAATCCTCCGCAATTTTTAGAAAATCTCGGTAAAACCATGCTTGAAAATGGCGTAAAACCGGAAATCGAGATTTTTGACGCAGGTATGATTTATAACACCCTCTATTATATGAAAAAAGGCGTTATTGCGGCGCCCGCACACTTCCAATTTGTTTTGGGAGCCGCAGGCGGCACTGCAGCCACAGTGGAAAACCTCGTATACCTCAAGAGCTTAATTCCCCAGGATTCAACCTGGTCGGCCTTCGGTATCGGACAAGGTCATCTACCGATTCTGTTTGCAACCCTCGCCTTAGGCGGTCATATTCGCGTAGGCATGGAAGATAATGTATATTATGCAAAAAAACAGTTGGCAGCCTCAAATGCCCAATTTGTCTCCCGCGCTGCCCGCTTAATTAAAGAAGCCAACAAAGAAGTCGCTACGCCCGATGAGGCCAGAGAAATTTTGGGACTAAAAAAGAAATAGGCAGGTGAAAAACATGATACAGAATATTGGTGTCATCGGCGCAGGTACTATGGGGCACGGTATTGCCTTATCCTTTGCCATGTATGGCTACAATGTAAATTTATATGATGCTTACGAGAACCAGCTAAAAAAAGCACTGACTGATATAGCCGATGAACTTGCCTTATTAGTTGAAGAACACTTCATTGAGCCTGAGGCCGTACAAGCCACTCTTGCCAGAATTAAAACCTATGGCGACCTGCGTCAAGCAGTTCAAGACAGAGATTTTGTAATCGAAGCCGCTCCCGAAAATCTGGAGCTTAAACAAAATCTTTTTAAGCAGCTTGATGAATTCTGTCCAAAACACACTATTTTGGCCAGCAATACTTCTAGTCTTCCCCTTGATGGCATGATGGCACTGGTTCCCCCGGAACGCCGGCAACGCATGCTTGTTAATCACTGGTATAACCCTGCACATTTAATGCCAATTGTGGAACTGTCCTGCTTTGGCAACATGCCGGAAGATATTTATAACGAAGTGGAAGCCATGTTTGCCACTGCTAAGAAACAAACCGTCAAAGTGCTTAAAGATGTTCCCGGCCTGGTTGCCAACCGCATCCAGCAAGGTGTTGCCCGCGAGGTTTTCTCCCTGATCGAAATGGGAGTCGCCGAACCTGCCGACATTGATAAAGCACTCAAATTTGGACCGGCTTTTCGCTACGCAACCACCGGACAACTGGAAGTTGCCGATTTTGGGGGACTTGATATCTGGTGCATCGTCGGCAATAATCTCCTGAAAGAAATGGACAATCGCAAGGAGGCCAATGACCTCTTAAAACAAAAGGTAGCAGAGGGGAAACTTGGCCTTAAATCCGGCGAGGGTTTCTATAAATATAACCCGGATGAAATTCCCGGTATTAAGAAGGAGTTTATGAAAAAGCTAATTCACCAGCTTAAAGCATCGGAATACTATACGCAAAAATAACCCTTCGCCAATACCAAGCAGGTGCCTACGCTCATGTGGCACCTGTTTTTATTATCGGAAAAACGTATAAACTTTTCATTGCATAAAAATCCATCTCTTTTGTAAAATATGTATGAGTATTCTTAACATGCTATTGCAAAAATTATGCCAATAATAACTCAACATTCTAATGGTAAAGTAAAATCACCGATTGTATGTCAAGGAGTAGCAGAAGGCTGTGCGAAAACGAAATTATAAATAGCCAAGAAGCAAAAAAGTACCCTGGCTTTTTCAAATCAGGGTACTCATTTGGATGTTTACTTGAATTAGAAGCGGCCTATCTAGGAATTCGTTTTATACTGTCTATGATCGGCTCACCGATGTAACCACTATCCTTCTATAATCAGCATGTCATTTTCATCAAACTTCCATGAGTCTGCATAGGCCACTTCCCAATAATACCCGTCCAGATCTCTGAAATAGCCACTATATCCGCCCCAAAAGACGAGCTGTGGTTGTTTGACGATACTGCCACCGATACCTTCAATCTTGCTGAATATGCTATCGACTTCTTCTTTGCTCTTGGCATTATAGGCTAAGGTAATTCCGGAAAAGCCGTTGCTAATTGCGGGAGGATTGGCTTCGTTAATGTCTCTTGCCAATTCCTCAAGTGGATATAATTCGAGTTTTGTACCGCCATTATTAAAGAATACAATTTGTGGATCTTCCTCATTATTACATGTAGCAAATCCCAGTCCATCCCGGTAAAAAGCACGGGATTTTTTAATGTCACGCACACCTAATGCAATAAGATTAATTCTATTCATAAGTAGCCCTCCCTGTATAACCAGCCTCCCGGCTTAGTGGTGGTAATTTTCCTGCGCAAATTTTTAAAAGCATAACCTTGCCCACAGGCAAAATTATGCTTCCATTGCTAACATGCTCCAGGCCTCATCCACTCCCATATGAACTTAACATATATAATATAACATGAGGCTTCTGATTATTCAAGGTTCACCGTCCGCAAACAACAAATAAAGAAAATTGCACCCAAGCGGGTGCAACTCATAAAGATATCAGTGGTTTTCCTGGAGTTTTGCGGCCTCTTTCAATAGCTTAATATCTCCGCACATTGGGATACCGTCGCAAGCCTCACTCATCAGACACTTCCTGCAAATTGAATTAGCCAAAAGAGTAAGGCGAGCAGCAACTGCTTCCTGCTTCTGCATACTGCCACCTCCTACCGCCAGTATACAGCTTCACTTTAATTAAGACAATTACCATATCATGGATTAAACAGCACCTATTTAGCAATAATCCCAGTATTTTCCTGGTTAGAAGTTGAGGTCACTTATTTTGAGCTTTTTACTTATTTATTGGAAAAATTCGGTTTCCGCTTTCCTATAAATGCACTCATACCTTCTTTTTGATCAGCAGAGGCAAAGCATAAGCCAAAAACTTCCGCCTCATAAGCAATACCGGATTCCAAATCGGTATCCATGCCGGTATTTACCGCCGCTTTGCACAACTGAACAGCTGCCTGCGCGCGTGCCATAATCTTTTCAGCCAGTTCTTTAGCCGTACTCAGCAATTCTTCAGCAGCAACAATTCTATTAACCAATCCAATCCGGTAAGCTTCTTCCGCATTAATCATATCGGCAGTATACAGCAGTTCTTTGGCCCGGCCTTTACCAATCAACCGTGGCAAGCGCTGCGTTCCGCCAAATCCCGGTACAATCCCCAAGCCCACCTCAGGCTGGCCAAATTTAGCCTTGTCTGATGCTATGCGTATGTCACAGGCCATAGCCAGCTCGCAACCGCCACCCAGGGCAAAACCATTAACAGCCGCAATTACCGGCTGCGGAATATTTTCCAGCTTATTGAAGATAGCCTGGCCAAATTTCCCAAAGGCCCGCCCTTCCAGCGGCGAAATATTTTGCATTTCTGCAATATCGGCGCCAGCCACAAAGGCTTTATCACCACTGCCGGTAATTATTACTACTTTCACACTATCATCCTGCGCAATCTCATCCAGCAGACCATTCAATTCTGTCAGAAGCTCAGAGTTCAGGGCATTTAACGCCTTCGGCCTGTTTAAGGTAATCATTCCAATCCCATTGTCAGTTTGATACAGTACGTTATTATATGTTGTCACCCTTGACACCTCCCGTTGCAAAATTGCTTTCTTACCGGACAAACACCCTAGCCTGCCTTGACCTTTTTAAATTCTTCAATTAAAGCAGGCAAAATTTCCATTACATCACCAACTACGCCGTAATCCGCAACCTTAAAGATCGGTGCATCGGCGTCTTTATTGATGGCAATTACCACATCCGATGATGACATGCCGGCTACATGCTGAATAGCACCGGAAATACCGCAGGCAAAATAAACCTTGGGGCCAACTGTTTTTCCGGTTTGTCCTACCTGGTGGAAATGCGGCTTCCAGCCGGCATCGACAACAGCACGGGATGCTCCGACAACACCGCCAAGAACATTAGCCAGTTCCTCAATCAGACAAAAGTTCTCAGGCTTGCACATTCCCCGCCCGCCGGAAACAATAACCTCAGCTTCCTCCAGGTTGCAGGAAGTTGTACAAACTTTTACAAGGTCAAGCAGCTCGGTACGGATATCCTGGCTCCTTACCTTGCTTGCAACCCGCACAATTTCTCCGCTGCGCGCAAAATCCTGTTCAGGCCGCTTAAATACTTTCGGCCGTACAGTCCCCATCTGCGGACGATGCTCAGGGCAAAGAATTGTGGCCATAATATTGCCGCCAAAAGCAGGTCGCGTCCAGGCCACAAGTCCGGTCTGCTCATCAATGCCAAGATCGGTACAATCTGCAGTTAGGCCAGTGCCAACCCGGCAGGCCACTCTGGGACCAAGATCACGCCCATCGTTAGTTGCACCGATAAGAATTACCGATGGTTTGTAAGTATTAATTAAGTCAGTAAATACAGCCGTGTAGCCATCAGTACTATATTGTTTTAACTCAGGAGCTTCTATCAAGTACACTTTGTCGGCGCCGCTGGCAAACACTTGCTTAGCCAGCGCCTCCACGCCGTCACCGATTAGCACTCCGGCCAGTTTTTGCCCTTTGGCGTCAGCCAATTTCCGGCCTTCACCCAAAAGTTCATGGCTTACATTTCTGATTTCGCCTTCCACCTGCTCGATAAATACCCATACATCGGTATAAGCTTCTTTATCAATTTTTACCGAGCTTGCCTGGGCTTCTTTGGTAATTGCACCTACAGGACATGCATCAACACATGCTCCGCACACGGTGCACGCATCGGTTATGCAGGCTTTGCCATCCTCCATAACCATTGCACCAAAGGGGCAGGAACTTATGCATGCACTGCAGCCAATACAATCTTCTTTATCAATTATTACCGCCATGTCAATGCCTCCGTTATACAATCTTTGCTGCTAATAATTTGCCAGCAAGCTTGGCTGCGGCTTCACGAGCCGAACCAGCCTGGATAAGTTCCCCCTGTACGCGTTGCTGCGGGGTAAAGATGCGGCGTACTTGGGTGGGTGAACCTTTAAGGCCAAGCTGCTCCGGATTAACGTCCATATCACCGGCTGTCCAGGTAGGAATTTCTTTGCGGTTAGCTTTCATGGTTCCTTTAACCGTCGGGAGTCTTGGTTCGTTAATGGATTTCAGCACCGTAAGCAAAACCGGAATCTTCGTTGCAATGATTTCATAGCCTTCTTCGTGTTCCCGCTCAACTTTGACAGTGCTGCCTTCCACTTCGATTTTGGAAACACAGGTTACCTGGGTCAAACCAAGATGTTCGGCAATCTCGGGCCCTACCTGGGCAGTATCACCGTCAATCGCCTGTTTGCCGCAGATAATCATGTCTATGTGTCCCAGTTTTTTTATGGCGCAGGCCAGTGTATAGCTGGTAGCCAAAGTATCCGCGCCGCCAAAAGCTCTGTCACTAATTAACAAGGCTTCATCAGCACCCATTGCCAGGCATTCTTTAAGAGCAGCTTTAGCCTGGGGCGGCCCCATGGTAATAACAGTGACCTTGCCGCCATGCTTCTCTTTTAATTGCAAAGCCGCTTCTACCGCATTTTTATCAAAAGGGTTAACGATGCTTGGTACCCCTTGACGGATAAGCGTATTGGTAACCGGATCAATTTTTACTTCGGTGGTGTCAGGCACTTGCTTGACACAAACAACAATTTTCATTGGATAAACCCTCCTATTTCTTACCGCAACAAGCTGCCGGAAATAACCATGCGTTGCACTTGGTTGGTACCTTCATAGATTTGCGTAATCTTCGCATCGCGCATGAGCCGTTCTACCGGATATTCCCGGCTGTAACCATAGCCGCCAAAAATCTGCACTGCATCGGTTGCAACCGCCATAGCCGCATCGGAAGCATACATTTTTGCCATAGCAGCTTCCTGTGAATAAGGCAAGCCTTGATCTTTCAGGTAAGCGGCACGGTAAACCAGCAGACGGGCAGCATCTACTTTTGTTGCCATATCGGCCAGCATGAAACCAATGGCCTGGTTGTTGGCAATGGGCTTGCCGAATTGTACGCGTTCCTTAGCATATTTCACAGCATGCTCCAGAGCTGCTTGTGCGATTCCCAGCGCCTGGGCTGCAACCCCAATGCGTCCGCCGTCAAGGGTAGCCATCGCAATTTTAAAGCCTTGTCCCTCTTGACCCAGCATATTTTCCTTAGGCACTTTTACATCCTGGAAAATCAACTCATTTGTTAGAGAAGAATGTATGCCCATTTTATGTTCCTTCTTACCGAAAGTGAATCCGGGCATGCCTTTTTCCAGGATAAATGCCGTAATCCCTTTTACGCCTTTTGCTTTGTCCGTCATAGCAAAAACAATGTAAATTTCTGCTTCACCGGCATTGGTAATAAATATCTTGCTGCCGTTCAAAATATAATTGTCGCCATCCAATACGGCCACAGTCTGCTGTGAAGCCGCATCGGTTCCCGCATTAGGTTCTGTTAAACCAAAAGCACCTTGTTTTGTGCCTTCGGCCAAGGGAACAAGATATTTCTGTTTTTGTTCCTCTGTGCCGAAATTAAAGATTGGCCAGGCGCATAGCGAAACAGTGGCCGATAAAGTAATGCCGACCCCGGCATCAGCTCTGGATAATTCTTCTACGGCTAAGATGTAGCTTAACACGTCGGCATCAGCGCCACCGTATTGTTCCGGAAAACAAATACCTGCAAAACCCATTTCTCCCATTGCGTCAGCAATCTCCCGGGAAAATTCCTCTTTCTCATCACGTTCAGCCGCCCCTGGCGCTACTTCCTTTTCAGCAAAATCACGGACTAACTTTTGCATAATTTTTTGTTCCTCTGTAAGTTGAAACTGCATAAAACTCCATCTCCTTTGTAAATAAATTATGAGCATACTTAACATGCTATCGCAAAAATCATGCCAATAAAAACTCAGCAATTGAATGTTAAGTAAAATCACCTTTTAGGGATATTGATGAAAATATTCATCACCTAAACAAGATTTTCCTGAAAAATCACATCTTTTCACTGATGAAAATTATCAGCTGTATGATGCAAAACATCATCAGTTTTGAGCTTATACCTTAAATTTTTCTACTGTTTTTTGTAATTCTTCTGCCATTCGTGCCAACGCCTGGCTGGAAGCGGCAATTTCCTCCATCGAGGCCGATTGTTCCTGCGTGGCAGCCGAAACACTTTGTGTCTGACCTAATGTATTTTTACTAATTTTTTCAATATCTTGTACAGAAAAAACCAGCTCCCGGCTGCCCTGTTCCATTTGTTCGACATCTGCAGTAATTCCATCGGCTTGTATGGATACCTGCTCAATAAGCCTGACAATCTCCTTAAATGCCTGACCTGCAGAATGGACAACCTCAGTTCCTACTTTGACCTCGCGGGTACCTGCATCCATAGAAGCAATGGCTTGAGCGGTATCTTCCTGAATTTCTCCAATTAATTGCGCGATTTGCTTAGCAGCATTTTGAGATTGCTCTGCCAATTTTCTTACCTCTTCGGCAACTACGGCAAACCCTTTTCCTTGCTCACCGGCGCGAGCTGCCTCAATAGCAGCATTAAGTGCCAATAGATTGGTCTGCCCGGCAATACCGGAAATAGCATCAACAATTTGTCCGATTTCTGTGGAGCGCGTCCCTAATTTAGCGACTACCTGTGCGGCATTATCTACAGCAATTTCTATTTGTTTCATTTGGGTTACCGTTATATGTACTGCCTTGTCACCTTCCTGGGCCGCACTGGTTGCCTGATTGGCAACCGTAACGACACTGCCGGCACTTCCGGTCGCATGCTGTATACTTGCCACCATCGTTGCAACCGCGTCATTTGCCTTATCCACGGTTCTAGCCTGAATCTCCGCCCCTTGCGCTACCTCATTAATAACCCCGGCGACCTGGGCAGCCGCTTGCGCAGATTGTTCAGCACTTGAAGTAAGCTGCTCTGAGGATGAGGCCACCTGCAATGACGAATTCCGAATATGTCCAATCAGGTTTTGAATATTTACCGTCATTGCCCGGAAAGAGTCAGCTAAATTGCCAATTTCATTTTTTTCCTGAACAGCAATCACAGTGGTGCAATCTCCCTGTGCAATTTTTTCTGCAACACCTTGCAATTGCTCTAAAGGTTGTACAATGCGCCGCGTTACTAATGCAACAATAAAGGCTGCCAGCACTACCAAAGCAGCGGCCGAACCAGTTGACCACATGCCTATAGAAAGTAACGGTCCCTTAAATTCGTCGGTAAATGCTGTAGAAATAATAGCCCACTTCACGCCTGGCAAAGCCGAATAGGCAACATATTTGTCCCTGTTATTTTCTGTAATAGCTTGAATTCCGGCTTCCTCATTCTGGATTTTTTTAATAATGCCTGCAAGTGCACTGCCTTCATCCTGGAGGGCATTATATTTTAAAATCTTATTTTCATCCTTATCTGCCACAACGGTACCGTCAAACTGATATAATGTCGCATAGCCTGTCTGACCAATTTGGATGGATTTCACTACCTGAAGTAATTCGTCGATCTTGACATTACCACCTAATATACCGACTATTTGACCATTATTTATTATTGGAACGGCCACTACGATAGCCATTTTCCCATCGGCCTTCCCAATCAACGGATCGGAAATGACCGTTTTACCGGTTGCCAGCAGCTCTTTGAAATAACTTCGTTCACTAATGCTGCCGGAGGTTCCGGCAGGAGAATACCAGACTCCCTGAGGATCTGATACCCAAAAGCTGCTGTATAACGTCATACGTTTGCTTTCCGTTAACAAGTATGAAATAATCGCCGACCGATCACCGCTTACTAATATTGGTGAGTTTGCTATGGCCTCCATTTCGGCTTTGCGTATCTGCAGCCAATAGCTAATCTCATTTGCCGCGACTTTTGTTGTATCTGTCAGGTTCTGCTCCACGCTTTGAATAATTACATCATGTGTTTTGGTATAATTGACAACCGTTAAAATTCCTGATGTTATTACCAGTACAATAATGGTTAATAATACAAAAATGAATCGAATACTTCTCACATTCTTTTCCCCTTTGATTATTGAATTTAATCGGGGCTGAGTTTTGGGGATAGCTGCTATATTTGCTCATATTGTTTAACAACTTCTAATACCTGTTCTTTTGTGACTTGTAAGCTCATAGTTCCGCCACACAGAAATAACTTAATTCTTCAGTCTGCAGTCGGACTGCAGACTGAAGTCACTACTTGTCTTTAAAATTCCATCTTTTTATCTTTATGAAGCCATTCCAGCAGAATAGTCTCACGAGTTTTTTTAATTTTGGCCAATGCCTCAGGCGTCCAGGTATAGAAACCTTCTCCTGTTTTGGCACCCAGCTTGCCTTGCTCCACAGCTGCTTTGAGCAGCGGCGAAATCTTCGTGTCATTGCACAGATCTTCCAGAAGGTAACCGGAGATGTTGTAGAAGATGTCTAACCCGCCCAAATCAGTGCTTTCTAATGGCCCTGTCGTAGATAAACGCCTTCCCAGACTATACTTCATAGTGGTGTCAACCGCTTCTTTACTGGCAATACCTGACTCTACTATATATAAAGCTTCACGCAGCAAGGCAAGCTGCAGGCGGTTGCCGATAAATCCCAGCGCCTCACGGTTTAAAGCGACCGGCTTCTTCCCGATCTTCTCCATCAACTGCCAGGTTACATCCACAGTTTCCTGAGAGGTATGCTTACCTGGCACCACTTCGACCAACGGAACAATATGCGGCGGGTTCCAGAAGTGGGCAACCACAAATTTATCCTTACGGCCAATTGCCTCTGCAATCTTAGTCGGACTCAAACCAGATGTATTTGTGGCAAAAATAGTATGGGGCCGGCATATTTTATCGAGCTTGGTAAATACCTCCTGCTTAATTGGCAATTCCTCGGCAATAGATTCAATAACGAAATCCGCATCGGCTGCTGCTTCCTCAAGGGTGGTAACACCTTCAATCTTTGCAATAATTGCCGGAATATCAGCTGCTTTTACCAGGCCGTTTTCCTGATAAGTTGCCAGAGCGGCTTTCACTCCCGCAAAACCTCTGTCAACACTCTTGTCAGAACGTCCATACATTTTTACATGATAGCCTGCCATCGCAAACATTACGGCTGTTCCAAACCCCATGGTCCCGGTTCCCAAGTTGCATATAGTTTTGATGTTTTCGACTTTCATCCAAATTCCCCCTATTTGTCTACTATTGCTTATAACCTTTTATCGCAAAAAACATGCCAATGCACAACATTTCTTTATCCGGTTAGTGCTAACCAGATAAAGAAATGTGCATTATTAGAACAGCTACAAAGCGGTTACCCGGCAATTACAGAAAATGCAGCCCGATGAGGAAGATTGGCAACGTCCAAATTAAAGCGGTAACACAATAGCCCATAATGTCACGCACGCCTAGGCCGGCAATAGCCAGGGCAGGCAGAGCCCAGAACGGCTGCGCCATATTCATCCATTCCTCCCCATAAGCAATGGCCATAGCCGCCTTCCCCAGATCAGCTCCAAGGGCCTGGGCAGCCGGCATGACAAACGGTCCTTGAACAACCCAGTGGCCGCCGCCGGACGGAACCGCCAGGTTAACCAGACCTGAGCTGAAGAAGGTCAGCACCGCAAAAGTATCTTTGGTAGATATATTGACAAACCAGTTGGTAATAATGCCGCCCAGGCCGGAATGCTCCATCATGACCTGAATGGCCGCATACAGGGGAAACTGAACCAAAATACCGGCAGTGCCACGGGCGGCATTTACCACGGCCCGCATATAGGACATTGGCGTTTTATGCAATAGAATACCGGCGGTGAAAAAAATCAAATTTACGGTATTAACGTTAATATTAAATCCATTCTTGACAAAATACATCACAAGGTACACGCATCCGAGAGCACCAACCAGTATCGCCAGAAAGGTGCTTTCCTCAACTCTTTCAGCCCAGGAGGCGTTTGGTCCCAAAACCTTTGACGTGGGCGGCTCTTCTGCCAGCAGGCTGGGATCTACGGCAACCACATCCTCAGGTTTTGGCAGCATCGACTTGCACAGAAAAGGAACTACTACAATAAGGGCCAGGGTAATAAAAATATTGTACGGGGTAAATATCGTCTGGCTAATGGGAATAAGACCAATTGTCGCTTCCATCGGATTGCCTTTGGTGGCGGCAACCAGCGGTACTGAGCCGGACATACCGCCATGCCAGGTAATAAAACCAATATAGGCACTGGCAATAAGCAGACGGTAGTCGGACCCCGCAACCCTGCGGGCTACCTCACGGGCAAATAGCGCGCCGACAACCAGACCGAAACCCCAGTTAATGGCACTGCACACCGCCGACATAAAGGCCACCAGCATAACGCCCTGAGCCGGAGTAGCGGCAACGCCGGCAAGATTTCTCATGCCCCGGCGCAATAGCGGCGAGCTTGCCAGTGCGTGTCCGGTCACGAGCACCATGGCCATTTGCATAGAAAATGCAAGTAAGTTCCAGAAACCGTCGCCCCACATTTTAACCATTGCCAAGGGACCGTTGGGCGTTATGGCAATACCTAAGACAAATACAATTATCGTCAGGAATATTGCGAAAACAAGCGGGTCAGGCAAATAACGCTGAACCATTAGAGTGAGAAACCGTGAAATTGTCTTGATCATAAATCCTTATCTCCTCCTGTATGTAGTTTGCATATACCGTTGATCTGCCATTATCATTACAACATGGTTGTTTACATGTATTGAAATGTTTGCACCTCCCCCACGATATGGCTCTGATCAAACTTTCATTCCTTACTAGTTGCAAGTAATATGCCAAATACGCTGAATACTCGAATTTGTACTAAACGTTACATTTTTTTGACAAATTATTCACATTAAAAAGCAGCCAACTGCGCAAAAATTTGCGCAATTGACTACTTTTTGTCCGTATTACATCCCCTCCTCCAAACAAAAGAAGAAGTGATACTATCCGAAATAACCCCGGATAGTATCACTTCTCGCTCGCAGTTCTGAAAATATCGACATTTTCGCTTAATAATTTGTTGGCAATCTATAGTTTACTCACATTCTTGATTATCGACTTGTGATTTTTTCCCTAAACCGTGTTCTACTATTTTGTACAGAAGAGCACGACGGCTTATATCCAGCGCTTGCGCCGTTTTGACCTTGTTGCCGTTATGTTGCTTTAGCATTTTGGCGATAATTTCCTTCTCCACCCGGCGCATACTGTCTTTTAATGTATTTGTAGCGGCAAGCGGAACTACCCCTTGCTCAGGGGAAGATAAAAGTCCCGGCAAATCGGAAACATCAATAATTCCCTGTGACAAAATAACGGCACGTTCAAGCACATTGGCCAATTCTCTCACATTTCCCGGCCACGAATATTGACAAAGCAGATTCATCGCTTCAGAAGTAATCAACGGCACTTCCAAATGAGCTTCGAAGGCAAATCGACGGATAAAATGGTCAATAAACAACGGAATATCCTCCGCACGCTGCCGTAGGGGCGGCACATGTATGGGTACAACTTTTAGCCGGTAATAAAGGTCATCCCGGAACTCTCCCTTGCGAATCGACTCCTCCAAATTACGGTTGGTGGCGGCAATAATCCTTACATCCACTTTAATGGTCTCGGTACCTCCGACCCTGTCAAACTCCTTTTCTTGCAGAACACGCAATAGTTTCACTTGTATGAGTGGCGGCAGTTCCCCGACTTCATCCAAAAAAATGGTACCTTTGTTAGCACGTTCAAAGCGGCCGGGCTTTCTGGCTGTGGCGCCGGTAAAAGCTCCTTTTTCGTAACCAAATAACTCGCTTTCTACCAGTCCCTCCGGCAACGCCCCACAATTCACCTTGATAAAGGGACCATCCCGCTGTACGCTGTTATTGTGAATGGTCTTGGCAATCAGTTCCTTCCCGCTGCCACTTTCGCCGGTAATTAGAACAGTAGCATTGGTCTGGGCAACACGCCCTACAATTTTATAAACATTTTGCATTAAGGCGCTTTTCCCAATAATATTATTGAGTTGATATTTATTGGGATGGTCTTCTTTTAAAACCGTTTCCTCATCTCTCATGCGTCGCATTTGCAGCGCCCGGGCTAATACGTTACGGATCTCATCAACGTTTGAGGGTTTAACCAAATAATCAAAGGCTCCCATCTTCATGGCTTCAATGGCGGTATCAATAGTTCCATATGCAGTCATGAGGATAACCGGTATTTCGGAATACTCCTGATGAATTATCTTAAATGTCTCTAAGCCATCCATAACAGGCATTTTTATATCCATAATAATAACAGAAGGCATATTAAGCTTTGTCATTTCCAGAGCTTTCAACCCGTTTTCCGCCAAGTAAGCCTGATATCCGGCTTTCGTCGCAATATCGAAAATCAACCGGCGAACAGTAAGCTTATCATCCACTATCAATACAGAATTATGAATCGGCGCTTCTGGCATTTTCTCACCCCTTTACTGCCGGAAAAATCAGCGTAAACGTACTTCCCTGATTTACTTTGGATTCAACTAAGATAACTCCGTTCCAGCTTAGCATCAAATGATTGGCAACCGTTAAACCAAGTCCGGTTCCGTTTGCCTTTGTAGTGAAAAAAGGGTCAAACATCTTTTTGATGTTCCCGGGCTCAATCCCCGGTCCTGTATCGGTGAAGCTTACGCGAACTTTGCCGGCAGCCTCCTCATAACCCGAAGAAATAGTAATTGTCCCTATTTTGTCCATTGCCTGGATCGCGTTAATTAAAATATTTAAAAATACTTGCTTTAACTGCTCTTCATTGGCCATAACATCAGGCAAAAGCGGTGTCAGTTCATGCTTAAACACCACCTCTGTTCCGTGGGCCCTTATTTCAGCCAATACCAGCGTATTTTTCAACACCTCGTTAACATTTGTGCGGGTCACCAAATCCAAAATCGGCCGGGAAAAACCTAACAACTCTTCCGTTAGGTGATTCATCCGGTCTACCTCATGGATGATAATGTCGTTATATTCCTGTCGCTCACTAAGCGTGATATCTTCATTTTGCAATTGCGAAAATCCTTTGATGGCCATTAACGGATTGCGAATTTCATGAGCCAGGCCAGCAGCCATCTCGCCAATTACGGCCAGACGATCGGCTCTCTGTACCTGCTCTTCCAGTATCTTTTTTTCTTCCAAATCATGAGCCATATCATTGATAGCCATAGCAATTTCACCAATTTCGCCGCTGGGCGGTACTATTTTGTATGATAAGTCTTCTTTAATATTCATAAGTCCTTTTTTAATGCGTTTTATATCCCGCATTAGATGAATTAACAGAAATGCGATACCGGTAATGCCCACAATTAAGCTAACAGCCATTGCCCAGTAAATATGTCTCGTTATAGCATTAACCTGGGTTTCAACATTTTCCGTCAATTCATTGGCCCAAACGTAACCGATAATTGTATTATTGCGAATAACCGGAACCATGGCATTCATAATTGGCCCCCTAACTAAGTCTCCCTCCTGTATCCGGGGTATCCCGGTTGTCATAACGATCCGGCCTTCATGAGTATCACTAATTGGCAAACCCACTTTATTATCATATATATCACTCGGCCCATACGTTATAATTGCCTCTAACTCCCGGCAATAGTAGCCAACCCCAATTCCGGGATAAGCACGCGCTACATCATTTGTATAAGCTCGAAGTTCTTGATTGAGTATTGTAATCTGGGTAGCTTTGTCAGCATCCTGCACGCCATTTTTTCGCAATATATCGTCATATGTACCGGCAAGATAATAATCCAGCATCTTTGCCGCGCCAAACAACTTCTGCTGTTTCTCCTCCATCATACCTTCTGTCACCGTATTAACAATATAATAACTAGACAAGAGAACAGGCAGCCCGGCTACAATAATTACTAATATAAGAAGCCAGCTCTTAAGACTTTTAGGAATCATCCAATAACCTCCTGTGTATTCGTACAATGTCACCTTAATAATCACAATTGCAAGTTTCGTGCCATATTTAAATTCAAGATACTGTCAAATTACTTATTATTTTATCAGAAAATAGCGCATTTTGCTTGATGTTACTAACATGTAAAGTAAATTAAAACAATGAAATGAGCAAAAAAAGTCGTAGTTGCGCAAAAAATTGCGCAACTACGACTTTTTTTTGTTCTCATCTATTATAAGCATATATATCCGTCCATATAGTGTCTTTCGTAAAATCTTCTTTTATTTCAAAGTTTGGCACAATTTTTGCATTAATTCTTTGTGTGAAAAAAGACAATACAATCAAAAGGAGTGAAAAGGTTGGCTAAAGTAATCACAGCCGCTGAAGCTGTAAAACTCATAAAAGATGGAGATATGGTGGCCACGACCGGCTTTGTCGGCAGCGGACATCCCGAAGCCTTAACAGCTGCGCTGGAAAGACGTTTTCTCAAAGAAAAAACGCCCCGTAATCTTGGATTAATCTTTTGTGCCGGACAGGGGGATGGTAAGGATAGAGGGTTAAACCATTTAGCCCATGCCGGTCTGGTAAAACGGGCAATTGGCGGTCATTGGAACTTAGCACCCAAATTAGGCCAATTGGCGGTTGACAACCAAATTGAGGCCTACAATTTTCCCCAAGGAACACTAACACATTGGTTCAGAGAGTTGGCGGGACACAAGCCCGGTGTTATTACCAAAGTTGGTCTTAATACTTTTGTAGACCCTCGCATTGAGGGTGGCAAGATCAGCGGTATCACTACCCAGGATCTGGTCGAAGTCATTCAATTAGACGGCGAAGAATGGTTATGGTATAAGCCCTTTCCTGTAAATATTGCTTTAATACGTGGCACAAGCGCTGATGAAAAAGGCAACATTTCGATCGAACGCGAAGCGGTTTCCCCTGAATCCTTATCCATTGCCCAGGCAGTAAAAAGCAGCGGCGGTATAGTAATTGCCCAGGTTGAAAGAATCGTAGCCAACGGAACGATACATCCGATGCTGGTAAAGGTACCTTCTATTAGTGTAGACTACATCGTTGTCGCCAATCCGGATGAACATATGCAGACATTTGTCCAGCAGTATAACCCGGCTTACTCCGGCGAAACCCGTATTCCCTTATCATCATTGCCGGCTCTGCCACTCAATGAGCGTAAAATTATTGCCAGAAGAGCAACAATGGAATTAATTCCCGACGCCAGAGTGAATTTAGGAATTGGGATGCCGGAGGGCGTTTCCATGGTTGCTGCCGAGGAAGGTATTAGCAATACTATGACCTTAACAGTAGAAGCTGGCCCCATCGGCGGCGTTCCTGCCGGCGGATTGGAATTTGGTGCGGCTGCCAATGCCGAAGCCATTCTTGATCAACCCTATCAATTTGACTTTTATGATGGCGGCGGACTTGATATCGCGTTTCTGGGTCTTGCCGAAACCGATGAACTGGGCAATATCAATGTAAGCAAATTCAAAGGCCGCGTTGCCGGCTGCGGCGGGTTTATTAATATCACCCAAAACTCTAAGAAAGTAGTTTTCTGCGGAACCTTTACCGCCGGCGGGCTAAAAGTCCAGGTTGCCGATAATAAGCTTTCTATCGTACACGAAGGTAAAGCCAAAAAGTTCTTAAAAGAAGTAGAGCAAATTACTTTCAGCGGCAATTATGCCAGAAAAACCAGACAAACAGTCAAGTACATCACGGAAAGAGCCGTTTTTGAGTTACAAGCGGCAGGCATGACAATTACCGAAATAGCACCCGGTATAGATTTAGAAAAAGATGTGCTGGCTTATATGGATTTTAAACCTATCATCTCTCCTAGCCTGAAAATTATGGACGAACGTATTTTCCGTGATGAACCAATGAATTTGAAAATTGATTAACAAGTAAAATCATAGAGGTGGTAATACATATGACTAATATCGTAATCGTAAGTGCCGTTCGGACAGCGCTTGGCAGCTTCAACGGTTCTCTGGCTCCCATATCTGCAGTTAAACTTGGCGCTACCGTTATCAGTGAAGCAATTAGCCGCGCCGGCATCGAAAAATTTTCAGTTGACGAGGTTGTCTTTGGCAATGTTCTGCAGGCCGGTTTGGGTCAAAACCCAGCCCGTCAGTGTGCAGTAGGCGCCGGCATACCTGTTGAGGTTCCAGCCTACACAGTAAACCTGGTCTGCGGTTCAGGAATGAAGACTGTGGCCTTGGCTGCTCAGAGTATTGCCAGCGGAGCCGCCGACATAGTGGTAGCCGGCGGTACGGAGAGCATGAGTAATGCCCCCTTTGTTTTGAATAAGGCTCGCTGGGGCTATCGTATGGGTAACGGTACCGTAACCGACGTCATGATAAATGACGGCCTATGGGATGCATTTAACAACTATCACATGGGTATTACCGCCGAAAATATAGCTGAAAAATATGGAATCACCCGTGAGGAACAGGATCAAGCGGCCTACGAATCGCAAACCAAAGCAAGCCAGGCTATACAATCAGGCGCTTTTAAAAAAGAAATTTGTCCTGTCACCATTCCGAGTAAAAAGGGGGACATAATTTTTGCTGTGGACGAATTCCCGCGCGCCGGCACTACCTCCGAGAGTCTGGCAAAATTAAAACCTGCCTTCAAAAAAGACGGCACCGTCACTGCCGGCAATGCTTCAGGAATCAATGACGGTGCCGCAGCCCTTGTCCTTATGTCCGAAGCCAAAGCAAAACAGCTGGGCATTAAACCGTTAGCCCGCATCATCGCCACTGCCACCGCCGGTGTCGATCCGAGCATAATGGGAATTGGCCCGGTTCCGGCAGCCACTAAAGCCCTGAAGCAGGCCGGTTTGTCCGTTAATGATATCGATCTTTTCGAAGCAAACGAAGCGTTTGCTGCTCAGTTTATTGCCGCCGGCCGGGATCTCAAGCTGCCAAAAGAAAAGGTAAATGTAAACGGTGGCGCCATCGCGTTGGGACATCCAATCGGTGCAAGCGGTGCCCGTATTCTTGTGACTCTTTTACATGCACTGGAACAAAGAAAGCTGCGCCGCGGTTTAGCTACACTCTGCATTGGCGGCGGCATGGGCATTGCCACCATTATCGAAAGCTACAACTAATACCATACATGTTATATAAATTTATCAGGAGGATTTTAGATGGATATCAAAAAGGTTTTAATTATCGGAGCCGGCCAAATGGGCAGCGGTATTGCCCAGGTTATGGCTCAAAGCGGCTTAACCGTTATCATTCGTGATATTAAAGAGGAATTTGTGCAAAAAGGGCTTGAGGGTATTGCCAAAAATTTGGCCAGAGCCGTGGAAAAAGGTAAACTGACTGCTGCTGACAAAGCTGACATTATGGGACGCATTTCCGGCGCAGTTGAGCTTACTTCTGCAGTATGTAATGTTGATTTGGTAATTGAAGCAGCTGTTGAAAATATGAACATCAAAAAGAGTATCTTTGAACAATTGGACGAATTGACTCCGGCACATACTATTTTGGCAACTAATTCCTCTTCTTTGTCAGTCACGGCAATCGGTGCCTTTACCAGACGCCCGTCCCAGGTTATTGGCATGCATTTCTTTAATCCCGCTCCTGTTATGAAGCTTGTTGAAGTCATTAACGGCCTGGCAACAAGTGAGGACTCTTTCAATACTATAAAAGAACTTGCACTAAAATTAGGCAAAAGTCCGGTAAAAGTATTTGATGCACCCGGCTTTGTCGGCAACCGCATCATGATTCCGATGATTAATGAGGCTATCTTCACGCTGGCAGAAGGCGTCGCCACCGCAGAAGATATCGATACTGTCGCTAAACTTGGCTTTAACCATGTCATTGGGCCACTTGCTCTTTCCGACCTTATCGGCAATGATACTGTCCTCTATATTATGGAAGTGCTGTATAAGGAATACGGTGACCAAAAATACCGTCCTTGCCCGCTGCTTAAGAAAATGGTGGAAGCCGGATATCTGGGACGTAAAACCGGCAAAGGCTTTTATGATTATAATGCCTAGAAGGGTTTATTCCGCGCTTCTATCGGTTTAGTTAGAATAGTTGCAATTACGGTATATGTAAAATTATATGTCAAAAAAGGGGCTGTCGCAGTAACCCAGCCCCTTTTATTTCCACCCCCAAAGAGGCGGACTAACCGCCTCTTTTATGTTGTCACATGCTAAGAGGAAAAAGGCATAAGAAAAACCGCCCCCAAAGGACGGTTATGGTATAATATGTAAAGGACGGGATTACGGCCCGTCCTAAACTGAATACGGGAGGTGATTTCATGTGGATTTCTCCACAGGTGATTGTCTGGTTGATTATTGCGCTAACAATAATCGCACTTAAACCGGATAAAATCACTGTCTGGTTCCGCTAACCTCCGGTATCCATCGAACGTCCCTGCGCCAACAGGGGCGTTCATTTAGTTTCTATGCTTATTATACCCTATTTATACATATTTTAAAATGGTTTATTATTATTTTAAATACCCCACCTTTCTAAACGCCCAAAAATCCGGGTTTTTCAGTAGCTTCCTAGCGGGTGAGTTTTCTGAACTTCAGTCGATGCGGCTGATCGGCTTCTTTGCCAAGGCGTTTTTTGCGTTCGGCTTCGTAGTCCGAATAGTTACCCTCAAAGAAGGTCACGACGGAGTCACCCTCAAAAGCCATGATGTGACTCGCGATGCGATCAAGGAACCAGCGGTCGTGGCTGATGACCAACACGCAACCGGCAAAGTTTTCCAGTGCATCTTCCAGGGCACGCATGGTGTTCACGTCCAGGTCGTTGGTGGGTTCGTCAAGGAGGATTACGTTGGCCCCGGTTTTCAGCATCTTGGCCAGATGAACGCGGTTGCGTTCACCGCCGGATAGCACGTCCACTTTCTTTTGCTGGTCCTGTCCCATGATGTTGAAGCGCGCGCAGTAAGCCCGAGAGTTAATCTCGCGGTTGCCTAGCTTGATAGTGTCGTAGCCGTCGCTGATAACTTCGTAGACGGTTTTTTCGGGCTCAAGGGAGTCGCGGTTCTGGTCCACGTAAGCCAAACTAACGGTTTCGCCGACTTTCAGGTTACCACTGTCGGGCTTTTCCTGTCCGGTGATCATCTTGAAGAGAGTGGTTTTACCGGCTCCGTTTGGGCCGATGATACCGACGATGGCTCCAGCCGGAATCATGAAGCTCATGTTTTCCACGAGCACCTTGTCGCCCATAGCTTTGCTGACATTTTCGGCTTCAATGACGATCTTACCTAAGCGCGGTCCCGGTGGAATGTATATTTCCAAATCCTTACCCAAGCGCTCAGACTCATGTGAAAGCATGGCTTCATAAGCGTTGATCCTGGCTTTGCTCTTGGCGTGGCGTCCTTTGGGAGCCATGCGGATCCACTCAAGTTCGCGGGCCAGGGTCTTCTGCCGTTCGTCTTCGCTTTTTTCTTCGTTGGCCAGACGTTGTTGCTTTTGTTCCAGCCAGGAAGAGTAGTTGCCCTTCCAGGGAATGCCGCGACCGCGATCAAGTTCAAGAATCCATCCAGCCACGTTGTCAAGGAAGTAACGGTCATGGGTTACGGCAATTACAGTACCGGGGAAAGTTTTCAAAAAATGTTCCAACCAGGATACCGATTCAGCGTCCAGGTGGTTAGTTGGTTCGTCCAGAAGCAGGATGTCCGGGCTTTTCAGCAGCAGGCGGCACAAGGCCACACGGCGGCGTTCACCGCCCGAAATCACCGAAACCGATGAGTCGGGCGGAGGGCAGCGCAAGGCGTCCATGGCCATTTCAAGCTTGGAGTCCAGATCCCAGACGCCCTTGATGTCCATAAGCTCCTGCACTTCACCCTGGCGGGTGATAAGCGCGTCCATTTCGTCCGGTTCCATGGGCTCGGAAAATTTGGCGTTGATGGCTTCGTACTCATCACGAATCTGAACCAGTTCTTGTACGCCTTCTTCCACCACCTCGCGCACGGTGCGGGTTTCATCCACCAACGGCTCCTGTGGGAGGTAACCGATGGTGTAGCCGGGGGCGATAACGGTCTTACCGTCAAAACTCTGATCTTCTCCGGCCAGTATTTTGAGGAGCGAACTTTTGCCGGATCCGTTCAGACCCAGGACACCGATTTTTGCTCCGTAAAAGTAAGAGAGCGAAATGTCCTTGAGGACTTCTTTCTGCCCGTGTTTTTTAGATACACGGATCATGGAATAAATAATTTTGTCTATTTCCTGACTCATATACTCACCTCTTAAAAATTTTTAGTTAAAAGTAATAATAAATTTCTTGATAATACTATCAAATTTACGGGCAAATAAAAACAAGTGCAATTGTCTACATATAATTATAGCACATCCCGTCATCGCAACACACTCAACATGTGTTTTGATAGAAACGTGGTACAGATTGGCGAAAGTAGGGTTTTGCGGGAAAGTTATACCCCTAGAGTAACAGGAGGTATAAGCAAAAATCAACTAATTGCGTTTTCATGGCCTAAGGCACCCATATGTCAAGTACACACTGAAAAAATATTTATGTTCTTCAACTGCTAGATACATTCTCCTTTTTATTCTCTTTTAAATAAGTATAATTATAATAGAGCTATTTGTTGTTCAAATACAGTGTTTTGCATGAGTTTAGGCCTGTGCAATAAATCAGTGAAATAGTATATCACGCAGATAAATAGGAATCTAGCGAGGGTTGAGAATGAAAGATGTTTTTTTGATTGGCGGTACAATGGGCGTAGGGAAAACAGCTACTTGCCAAATTTTGAAGAAAAAATTGAACAACAGCATTTTTCTTGATGGGGATTGGTGCTGGGACATGTACCCATTTCAAGTTACCGAAGAAACAAAACAAATGGTCATGGAGAATATTTGCTTTCTTTTGAATAATTTTATCAAGTGCTCTATTTATGAACATATTGTATTTTGCTGGGTTATGCATGAACAAAGCATTATTGACGACATTCTTTCACATCTTGATACGGCGAATTGCCGTGTTCATCTTATATCCTTAGTCTGCGATAAACAGTCGCTACAAGCCCGACTGAGCAAGGATGTAGATTCCGGTATCCGAGTGGAAGATATAGTTTGTAGAAGCATAGAACGCATCGCTCTTTATGAAAAACTGGACACATATAAGCTTGATGTATCGAAAATCACACCGGAGCAAACAGCCGAATTTATTATTCAGAATTGTTGAATTCCAATATGCAAACAAGCACCACGAAGGAGGACTAAAAAATGGAAAACTGGTTTACGCTTGATCAAATTGATATATATACTCACATAATCAGTGAATACCGCCATTGGGAGGAAACACATTGCTACCTGCTTGAAGGTAACGAGCGGTGTTTGCTCATCGATACAGGGCTAGGCATCTGCAATATTTCCGAAGAAGTGAAAAAACTGACGGACAAGCCGGTAATTGCCGCGGCAACACATATCCATTGGGATCACATCGGCGGGCATGAATACTACCCAGATTTCTATGCTCATGAAGCAGAATTAAACTGGCTGTGTGGTGAGTTCCCACTGACGATGGATACCATCCGGGGTATGGTGATCGACCGGTGCGATTTACCGGAGGGCTATGATGTCAACACTTATAAGTTTTTTCAGGGAGTTCCGACACGGGTACTGAAAGACGGTGACACCATTGATCTGGGTGGGCTCGTAATCACGGCGCTGCATACACCGGGGCACTCTCCGGGGCATCTATGCTTTTGGGAACCGCAACATGGATACTTATTCACCGGTGATCTTGTCTATAAAGACACACTGTTTGCATATTACCCTTCCACCGATCCGCAGGAATATCTCACGTCACTTGAAAAGGTTTCTGCTCTACCCGTAAAAAATGTGTTCCCCGCACATCACAGCCTAGACATTCAGCCCGAAATTTTGATCCGTATGCGGAACACTTTTCGTCAACTGAAAGTTGATGGAAAGCTACATCATGGCAGCGGCACCTTTGATTACGGTGATTGGGCTGTTTGGTTGTAATGATATAGAACGTAATATGAATTCAAGATGAAATATAGATAACACAACGGAGGGATGGCTATGCTTGAAAAAGTACCAACGAATGAAGAAATGATTATTCTAATCGGACAACCCTTATTTGATGTATGGACGAAGCTGACCGATTTTATTGAATCAAAATATGATATGGATCGTCTTTGGAACAACGGCGGGAAGAAATGGACCTATGAGTATAAATACCGAAGAGGCGGGAAATCCTTATGCGCTTTGTACGCAAAGGAAAATGTATTCGGCTTTATGATTATTTTCGGCAAGGCGGAGCGGGAAAAAGTTGAAGCAATCCGCAGTGATTTGTCGCCCGAAACACAACGTATTTACGACGAGGCGACCACCTACCATGACGGAAAATGGGTCATTTTTGAATTAACTGATACATCATTGTTTTCAGACATGGAGAAGCTGTTAATGATTAAACGAAAGCCTAATAAAAAATAATGTTTTGGCGATGTTGTGTCATAACAGGCTGTCAAATAATCCATACTTGAGAAGGAGAAAACACCAATGGTACATTTAGTTTATTGCGATAACACCGGCAAAAAGGGCGAGCATGTTTTAGATAAAATCTTATCCGGAACAAAAACAATGATTGTCAGGGGTGCGGCAGGACGTAAAATTCCGCATAGCCGTGTTTTTAAGGGCGAAAGCCTGTACTTTATGGAAAAAGGCACGGCTCTTATTGCGGCAAAAGCCGTTGTGAAATCCGTACAAAATTACGTGAAGCTGACGGAAGATGAAATTGTAAAAACCTTTGATGATCATCAGGACAAGCTGAATTTGACCGATAAACAGCGCACGCGCTGGCATAAAAAATGCCTGTGTCTGGTGGAGTTTGAACAGGTGGAAGCGATTGAGCCTGCGTTGGCATTTGACCATCAGGGCAATATGGACGACTGGCTGATTATCGAAAAAATTGAAGACGTGGTTGTCGGAACCAGCATTCCATATAATTATGAAAAATCGAAGTTTTGATAAAAAATGCGGGTAATTGAATCAGAGCAAGTAAAATCAAGCCGTACGCTCTCTGCTCCTATATAATAAATGCAGGGCAGTAGAAACGGGGTGAACAGACAAATGTACGAGTGGCACAAGCAGATTCAAATCATCGTTGATGAAATAGACGAGTGTATCAGACACTATCACAATGAAGCCCTGACACTGAGGTTTCTTTCCCGCAAGCTGGGTTATTCAGAATTTCATACCACCAGAAAGTTCAAGGAAATATCGGGTATGCAGTTTCGGGATTATCTGCGGCTTAGAAAGCTGACCTTTGCGCTCAAAGAGGTTCGGGATCATGAAAGAAGCCTCTTGGATATTGCTTTTGATTACGGCTTTTCCTCTCACGAGGCTTTTACAAGAGCTTTTAAGGGAACCTATGGGGTAACGCCAAGTGAATACAGGAAAAAGCCTGTGCCTGTGGTTCTTCGTACAAAAATCAACCCTTTCGACCGCTACTTTTTCGGATTTGGAGAGATTGGCATGATAAAATCAACAGAGGATGTTAAAATTTATTTCGTAACCATTCCCGCACACAAGTTTCTGCATATTAAAAACTACGAAAGCAACGGATATTGGGATTTTTGGCAAAAGCAAAGTCAGATTCCGGGGCAGGACTGCGAAACCATCTGCGGCTTGCTGGAAAGCATCAAGGGGAAACTGGATGATGACGGCGGAAGCGATGCAAACAGCGGGAGCGGCCAGCTTATGGCGTATATCAGCGATCCGGAGGGCAGGCTCTGCGATTGGGGTTTTCCACGCACAGAGTGCTATGGTGTGCGCCTTCCTGCTGATTACCGGGGCGAAGTACCGTCGCAAATGCTGATGATTGATATTCCCGAAGCAGAGTATGTCGTTTTTGAACATGGGCCGTTCGATTACGAGCAGGAAAACCGTAGCGTGGAGGAAAAGATAGAAACTGCTATGTCAGCGTTTGACTTTTCAGGCACAGGGTATTGCTTTGATACAACGCCTAGCAGAATCATTTATATGTATCATGATCCGGAGCGATTTTTTAAATATATTCGGCCGGTACGGAAGTAAGTTGATACGACTGCCTATCCACTATCGTTTCTGACGGGAAACCAAATTGGCATATTCCTTAAAAATCCCAAGCGAGCAGGCTATATTTCACGATTTATTATATCGGAGAAATATAGCCTGCTCAATGTCTTGATATATTCAATTTGTACGTAATATTATGAAATATGGTATTTCTGCGTAGGGGGAGCGTAGGCGCACCCGTATGTGAAGTACACACCGAAAAATAATTTGCTGACAAAAATCTTTTTATCAATAGATGGTATTTTCTTTGGCGGGAGTGTGTAGGAATCGAACCCACCATCGACAGGTTAATGCCGAACGGACAGTTTTGAAGACTGCAGGAGCCACCAGGCCCCATCCACTCCCATATGAACTTTACATATATAATATATCATGAGGCTTCTTATTATTCAAGGTTCACCGTCCGCAAACACAAACCTTTAATGTCCTTATTTGAGAGTACATAGGGTTTTTAGTAAAAAAATGTTACTTGACACTGGCGTATTGCCTCTGCTATAGTGACTACATCAACCAAATAACGTTAGGCAACGAAGCCTTCGCAATTCATTTGCGAAGGCTTTTTCTGTCTACGGTTCCGGACAATGGCGTCCTGAAAGCTGCGGCTTTTAGGGCGCTTTTTGTATTGGAGCCTCACAAGGAGGGATGTTGTTATCCATACATTTGCTTTTATCGTAAAAATATTATTAGATAAGGGAAGGGATGCAAAATGAGAAAACTATGGACTATTTTCAGTGTGTGCCTGTTAGTAATGCTCACATTCATACCGGCAGCCTTTGCTAATGAAACTGCTGCCGCCCCGGCTGCTGTTGATACTGGTGATACGGCCTTCGTTCTTGTATGTGCTGCACTTGTTATGCTTATGACTCCTGGTTTGGCCTTATTCTATGGCGGCATGGTAAGAACTAAAAATGCCTTAAGCACCATCATGCAGAGCTTTTTTGTCATCGGTCTGGTAACTGTGCAATGGACACTCTTCGGCTATTCGTTAGCCTTTGGGCCTGACATCGGCCATTTTATCGGCTCACTGGACTGGATAGGCTTAAACGGTGTTGGTCAGGCGCCAAATGCCGATTATTCCGCCACCATTCCCCATCAGGCCTTTATGATTTTTCAGAGTATGTTTGCGGTTCTCACTGTCGCTTTAATTACCGGCGCTTTTGCCGAACGGATGAAATTCGGCGCTTTTGTCGTATTTGCCTTACTCTGGACTACCTTTGTCTACGACCCTATTGCCCACTGGGTATGGGGTGTAGGTGGCTGGATTCGTGAACTGGGTGTGCTTGACTTTGCGGGTGGTACGGTTGTTCATATTATTTCCGGTGTTTCCGGCCTGGTTATCGCCATGATGATTGGCAAACGCAAAGGATATGGCACTGAGGTTATGATGCCCCATCATCTGCCGATGACGGTAATCGGCGCCTCGCTGCTCTGGTTTGGCTGGTTCGGCTTCAATGCCGGCAGCGCCTTATCTGCCAACGGCCTTGCGGCCAGTGCCTTTGTCGTTACCCATGCAGCCGCAGCGGCTGCCACCGTATCCTGGGTATTGACCGAATGGCTTCAGCATGGAAAGCCGACGATCCTGGGTGCTGCCTCCGGTTGTGTTGCCGGTCTTGTTGCCATCACTCCGGCTGCCGGTTTTGTCAGCCTCATTCCAGCCGTCATTATCGGCCTGGGTGCCGGCATTATCTGCTTCCTGGCGGTAGCTGTCCTCAAAACGAGACTGGGTTATGACGATTCGCTTGATGCCTTTGGCGTGCATGGTATTGGCGGCACCTGGGGGGCTATCGCTACCGGCCTGTTTGCCTCCACGGCAGTTAACCCTGCCGGTGCCGATGGTCTGTTCTACGGCAATCCCGGCCAGCTTGTCAACCAGCTCATCGGTGTTGGCGCCAGCTGGATATTTGCTGCCATTATGACCTTTATTATTCTTAAAGCCATCGGTATGTTCATGCAGGTCCGCGCTAACCCTGAACAGGAAACGCAAGGCCTTGACATCACCGAACATGGCGAACGCGGTTACGCTTACCAGGACTTCATGGCAGGTTCACCGGTTGGTCTTGGCTCTGCGGTAAACGCTGCCACTCAAGAAATCACTGTCAAAAAGACAACGCTGGCATAAGCGGCAGGTACTGTGCGCTTGAGGAAAAGGAGGAAAAATCATGCGACCAATAACCAAAATTGATGTTGTTACCCGTCCGGAAAAGTTGGAAGAACTCAAAGAAGCTCTGAGAAAAATTGGTGTTACCGGTATGACAGTGACGCAAGTCTACGGTTGTGGCCTAACCAAAGGGCATACCGAAGTATACCGGGGACAGGAATACAGTATCAACCTGGTCCCTAAGGTAAAGGTCGAAATTGTCGTCTGTGAAGTCCCGGTAGAACTTGTGCTGGAAGCCGTCAAGGCCGCTTGCCGTACCGGTAAAATTGGCGACGGCAAAATCTTCGTCTACCCGGTTGCCAACGCCGTGCGCATCCGTACCGGTGAGGAAGGCGATATCGCCATTATGGACCCGGCTGACATGCCGAAATAAATTTGTTTCCTAAAAGCTGCGCTATCGACGACAAGGTATATGCAGGATACCCTGCGTCAGATAACAGCGATAAAGAGACCTTGGAATTCAGTGAATTCCAAGGTCTCTTTGCTCATCCCGTTGTGACGGTCTTTTGTCGCTTTCAGGAACATTTATGCTTTTCTTTGCACTTGCTGCAATTTCCATTACATTGGGTTAATAATAGTTTGTAACAGCGCGGGCAGCGTACCTCACCCTGTTCACAGACCATTTTGCATTGCGGGCAAATTTGCTGTTGCATGGCAATCACCTCAATAAGCGGCTACATTACGAACGCCGCCACAATAGCACCGATAATAAAGGCAAATACCCAGGAGCTAAGCCAAATCAAGCCACCCTCTTTGCTGCCGCGTTCTTTAAACATGACAATTACGGTGGCAACACAGGGGACAAATAAAGTAATGGTTACCAGCGACACTAAGGTCTGAGCCGCCGTAAGATCCATATCGCTTAACCCGGCAGCGCCAAAGTCACGGCGGATAAGACCCATGATAAAAGCGGTAGCTGTTTCCCTCGGTAGTTTGAGCATGCCTTCGGTCACAGGAGCCAGCGCTGCCTGGATAGCCTCCAGCAGTCCGGTAACCTGCAAGACGGAAATAATCAGCGCACCCAGCATAAACAGCGGCGATGCTTCCAAAAGAAATGCATAGGATTTGGTAACCGTCTTTTTCAGGACGTTTTCTCCACGCGGTAAACGAATGGGCGGTAAATCAATGAGAAGGTCAGAGGATTGGCCTGGCAATACTTTGTTGAGAATTTTACCTGTTATACCCAATACCAGGAGAATGACACCAACATAAATGGCAATATATTTGCCGCCAATGCCTGCCAGCATCCCGGCAATAACTCCCAACTGGGCCGAGCAGGGTATAGCTAAACCGAGTACGGCGGTAGCAATTGTCCGCTCACGTTTGGTTCCTAAAATCCGGGTAGTAATGGTGGCCATGGTTACACAGCCAAAACCTAAAATCAAGGGAATGATAGCTCGTCCGTTTAAGCCGATGCTGATCATAGCCCGGTCAACCAGGGTGGCCAGACGCGGCAGGTAGCCTGAGTCCTCCATGATGGAAAGCGCAAAATAAAAGCCCACAACCAGTGGCAGCAGCAATCCCAGAATATAAGTTACCGTCATGGTTAAGACGCCGAATTCACCAATCAGGATTATGCCAAGCACCGATTCCTCGCTGACAAATCTCCCTATCAGATCCCGCACCGCCGGTTCATACATCCCCTGCATGACCGTCTCTTCGGTAAAACCGACAATGTCCTGGGCGACAATGACACCAATCAGATAATACATAGCATACAGCACAAGGGCAAAAATGGGGATACCGGTCCAGGGCCGCAGCATATACCGTCCTAATTTAGTACCAAACGTAGTACCTTCTTGTGTCTCTTTTACCACATGCTTGACAATATCATTGACCCTATGGCGGCGGGCATGGTAAATTTCTTCCCGCATATCGCCTGCAGGTATGCCGTGACGTTCTGCCACATGGGGATCTCCTTCCAGCACTAACAGTGCTTCACCCCAGGAGCCAATCCGGTTAAGCATGCCTTGCAGCTTACTTTTCAGTTCAGGTTCTATCAGACCTGTCCGGGCTTCAAAAAGCCGGTTTTTAACCTCATCAAGACCTTTTCCCTTTACCGCTACGGTTGAGATCACCGGCACCCCCAGAAGATGCTCCAGCAAATCAAGATCCACTTTAATCCCCTGGGCAGCAGCCTCGTCCATCATATTGATGGCAACAATAGTAGGGATTCCGGTATCAATGACCTGCAGTGTCAGAAACAGGTCGCGTTCTAAGTGTACCGCATCAACTACATTTAAAATTAAGTCAGCGGAAAGAATAACATCTCTGGCTACAATCTCTTCATCATTAAAGGAAGAAATGCCATACACGCCAGGTGTATCAATTACCACATCCTGTTTGTAACGTCCATGCGAAATATCAACAGTAGTGCCTGGAAAGTTGGATACATCCACATACATGCCGGTTAATGCGTTAAAAAACACAGACTTGCCGACATTTGGGTTACCAACAAGTACAATCTTCCTGGCTCCCTCAGGGATGTCCATATGACTTAAGCTATTATGACAATGACTCATTTTCTCCTCCAATGACTAATAACAACCTGCTACAGGCGCTATGTACCGCCTTCTCTATATAACCAAATAACCAAGCTTTTAGGCTGGCTTCACTTCAATATTCTCGGCAAGACGGCGGCCAATGGCGATTTGCTGTTTGCCTCTGCCGACAACAATCGGCCCGGCAGGCAATTTCTCATAACATTCCACTTCAGCGCCCTCTGCAATCCCAAACCGGATAGCCTGTGCTCTGATGGCAGCATCTGGAATAGCAGCAATCAAAAGACGCTGACCGCGTGTAGCTTGAGCAAGTGTCATATATATTCCCCTTCCAATAGCAATAATCATTATCAATATTTAAATAAAAAATTACGCCACCTAACTGGCGATAACTGCTATCTATTTTCAAGCACATTATATGAAAATTAGTCATGACTTGTCAAGGAGGAATTAAGCACTGCGCAGCTTTAGCAAAACAAACAAGGACCAAACAGAGCGATGCGCTCTTCTGATCCCTATTGCAGCCAATCCCCCTATTTTATTGGACGGAAAAAACTTCCGGATACAGTAGTCTGGCCAATTGTTCCACACCGTCGGCCAAACGGAAAGACGGAGTGGACACCAGCTTTTCATCGACAATATAGACCTGGCCCTCACGCACGGCCTTTATTTTGTCAAATCCCGGACGCTGCTTAATCGCCTCCGGCGTTACCCCCGGATTCATCGGACCGCGCTGGGCCAGAAAAACGTCAATTTCCTCAGCCTTCATCAACAGGCGCTCGCTGCCATAGGCAGCTATACTGCCGGAGGTCTTGAGCGGCTGAGCATCGGCAGCCATATTTACGCCTCCGGCCAGCTGCAATACCCTGCCAGGCATACTGTCAGGAGTTATGGTCCGGTATTCTGTAGTGGTTGCCTCAAAATACACCCGTTTTTTAACCTGCGCTTTGGCAGTATGTTCAGCTACGGCGTTTAACCTGGCATGAAAAGCAGCCAATTGTTCACCAGCCTGCTGCTCCCTGCCTGTTAAAACAGCCAGCTTTTTAATATAGCCGTCAAACTCCTCAAACCTCTCCGGATAAAGACAAACCACCTTAATATTGGCTTGCTCTAAGGTTTTGACAAAGTCAGGATGGCTTTGCTTGATAAACGGCCGGATAATAACAACATCAGGCTGCGCCGCCAATACCTTTTCCGGGTCGGCGCGGTAATCAAACACCGGCTTGTCCTTGGCTGCCTGCGCAGATTCAGCCGGACTCACACCAATAATTTCGGCTTCAAGACCAAGGGCCAGGAGATTTTCCGTATGGGCCGAGTACAGCGAGATAATGCGTTTGGCCGGAGCCTTAAGCACAATGGTCTGATTGAAGTCATCGGTGATTTTTATATTGCCGTCAACAGAACCGGCGGCAGGCTTGGATGAGCCGCAGCCGGCCAGCGCCACTGCCAGCAGGACTACAGCTACAACACTTAGCAATTTAGCTTTCATCGGCTTTCTTCTCCCTTACTATATGTCGGAAAGCACGGCAAGACCGGTTTCACCTGCCCTCACAACCCGGATGCGGAATATTTCCTTAATAAGCTCAGGTGTAAGTACGGCAGGTGCCGGACCGTGTGTAATCAGGCTGCCTGAAGCAAGCACAATAGCATCCGAGCAGAAAGCGCTGACTAAGTTCAGGTCATGGATAATGGACACCACTGTCAGCCCTTGCTTGGCACACAGCTCCCGCAGCAAATTCAGGCAGGTAATACTATAATAAATATCCATATTGGAAAAAGACTCATCCAAAAACAAAATCTCCGGCTGTTGGGCCAGGGCTTTGGCAAACAGTACCCGCTGCCGTTCACCGCCGCTAAGTTCGGTAACTAAACGCCCGGCAAAATCCAGTGTGTTCGTGAGTCGCATGGCATTTTCAATAATCGCCAGGTCTCCGTCACTAAGCCCCTGCATCCTGGTCTTAAAGGGGGTACGCGCCATGCCGACAATCTCCAGACAGGTATAAGGAAACCGGATATCCATGTTTTGCGGCACAACAGCAATATGGCGGGCCAGTTCTTCAATCCGGTAAGAACCGATATCCCGCCCTCTCAGGCTTATCCTGCCTGCTGCCGCCGCAAGCTGGCCGGTAATAATGTTAAGCAGGGTTGTTTTGCCTGAGCCGTTAGGCCCGACAATGCCGTTGAAACTGCCCTGCCTGATGTTGAAACTAATGTCTTGCAATACCTGTTTGGCAGCATATTTAAAACTTACGTTCTCTACTTTTATCATAAATAACGCTCCTATTGCAGCGTCTTGTTGCGCATCCTGAAAATATAGACAAAGAAAGGACCGCCTAAAAGGGTAGTCAACACCCCTACCGGAATCTCAATATTGCCGACAGAACGGCCAAATGTATCGGCCGTTAGCAGCAGAATACCGCCGGTGAGGCCACTGAGCGGAATAAGCGCCTTGTTATCTGAACCGGTCAACATCCTGACCATATGCGGCACAATGAGGCCGACAAAGCCAATAATACCGCTGATAGCCACACATACGGCAGTAATCAGGGCTCCGGCCGCCAAAAGTATCATACGCAGGCGGGAAGCGTTAATGCCCAGACTGCGGGCCTCACGGTCCCCCAGGGATACAACATTGAGATCTTCGGCATAGTAATAGCATACGAAGCAAGCAGCCAGAATAAGCGGCCAGCCATATACCACATGCTCCCAGCTTTTAGCTGCCAGGCTGCCGATCAGCCAGGCAACAATGGCCGATACCTGTTCGCCGGCCAGACTCTTAACCATGCTGATGGCGGCTGACAGAATACTGCTGACAATAATCCCGGCAATAACCAGATTGGCAGATGACACATAGCCGCCTACCCGGGCCATAGACATGACAACAAGCAGGGTGGCCACCGCCCCGCCAAAGGCCAACAGCGTGACAGGCAGGCTACTCTGGGCAAGAATATTAAGATAGATAGCTATACTGGCCCCAAAGGCTGCACCTGTCGATACACCCATGGTATAGGAATCTGCCAGCGGATTCCTGAGCAACGCCTGAAAGACAACACCAGCCACCGCCAAGCCGCCGCCAACAGCAATGGCAGCCAGAATGCGCGGCAGGCGGATATCCCAGATAATGGCCGTGATAGCCCCATTTACGTGGCTATAGCTGTCAGCATTGCCGGTAATTTTTCCATAAATAACAACCGCAGCGTCCTCGATACCGATATCCGCCCGGCCAAAACCTACGGCAGCTAAAGTAAACAGAACCATTACCACCAAAAGCACCATAGCCGCCAGACGGGTTTTGGCCTTCTGGCGGCTCAAGAGCGCGGTTAACGTACTGCTCATGCCAATGCGTGCTTACTCACTTTTGAACGTTTGGTCAGAATGGTTGAGAGGTAATTTACCTTCTGGTTACCGGCAGCCGCCAAATCACGAATAATTTCTTCGCCTTCCAGGCCGCATTTTGAGACCATTACAGCATTTTCTACCATACCGTGCTTATGCAGTTTTTCAACAATTTCGGTATAATTTTTATACACTTTCATCAGCACCACATTATCAGAGGCAGCCAGCACTCTTTCCAGCCGCTCATCATCAATGGTAGCCGGTACGATGCTCAGAATATCGCCGCCTTCAGCCAGGGCCACCCCTAAGCGATTGCCAATTGCCGAGAAGGAGTTTACGCCGGGAATATTGACAATTTCATGGCCGGAGGCTTCCAACAGGCGGAAAACATACATATAAGTACTGTATAGCATAGGATCGCCCAGGGTAAGAAAAGCTACTTTTTTGCCGCTGTTTAATAATCCAAGAATGATCTCTTTGTTGTTCACCCAGGCATCGGACAAAGCCTGAGCATTGTAGTTCATAGGAAATACCAGCTCAAGAACCTCAGTCCCCTCCTGGATGTAGGGACGGGCAATGGAAAGTGCCGTGCTTTCATCCTTTTTCTCGGTACGGGGAGCAATAACCACATCGGATGATTTAATGGCGTTAATGGCTTTCAAAGTAAGTAATTCGGGGTCGCCGGGGCCTACGCCGACGCCGTAAAAAATCCCTGACATTATCAAAACAACTCCTTAAAATAAATAAATCTCTGTCACCTCTAAAGGGTTGACAGAGAAATTGCCCAGACTAACGCGCAAATCCCCTCCCCATCGCTCGTGGGTGAAAACCGGTGATTGTCAAACAGGCAGATCTTCTGACTCAGGTTCATAGCCAAACTGCGCCTTCCCAAAATAGCAAGCTATTTCAGTGGCTTGTTGCAGGCAGCTCCCCTTCACAGCGGCGGGACCGTGCCGGATTTCAACCGGCTTCCCTATTAAGCCCAATCGGGCACCTGTTCCATATTAAGTTATTTAAATTGTATGATTAAAAGTGCAAAAAGTCAAGCAGATTATGTCTGCCCCGGTCTCAAAGCATGGCAAATAACCAAATAGCCATTACATATATAAAATAACTTGCAGCTACGGCAACACCGTAAACTTCCGGGTCCCGGCCGATGTTATTGAGTCCGGCCAAGTGGATTTGACTTTGGAAGAGTGGCAGTAGCTGCTGGCAAAGGTGCAGCAGGCACCTGGTGCCATGGTGAACATTGAATTGTAGAACACCCAGACAACTCCCTTGCCTGTTGTGAGGTAATTTAATGAAGTAATTTTTTTAGCATCATGGTCGCTCCATGATGCTAAAAAATTACAGCCTAAATTGTTGTAACACCTGTTGCAACTGCTCTGCCAGTTTGGCCAATTTCTCACTGGAAACTGCCATTTCCGTCATAGTCGCCGACTGTTCCTCCGTGGCAGCCGAAACCGTTTGCGTCACAGCCGAGGTATCCCGGCTGATTGCTTCTGTTGCGCTTACCGACCCGGCAATTTGCCGGCTGCTTGCAGCTATTTGACCGACTGCCGCTGCAATTTCTTTGATTTGTCCGGACAGTTCCACGACAAACGCTGCGATTTCCCTGAAATGATCGCCGGCAGCACCGACTACTTCCGCGCCGGCATTTACTTCCTGTGTCCCCTGGCTCATCGCAATAACGGCATGACCGGTATCCTGCTGAATACTACTGATCAGGTTCTCAATTTGTTTAGTGGCTGCCTGGGATTGCTCAGCCAGCTTCCGGACTTCCTCCGCAACAACGGCAAATCCTCTTCCCTGCTCACCGGCCCTGGCCGCTTCGATCGCGGCATTCAACGCCAACAAGTTGGTTTGTGCGGCAATCCCGTCAATGGTGGATACAATTTGGCCAATTTCTTTGGACCTGGCCCCCAGTTCGGCAACAACAGCGGCGGAATTGTCCACACTCTGCTTGATATCATTCATTTTGCTGATGACCAGTGAAATTGCCTGACTGCCGTCCTCGGCCGAGCTTGACGCCCTGTCGGCAGTAGCAGTGGCGGTGGCAGTATTAACCGCAATCTTGTCCACTCCGGCCGACATTTGTTCAACCACTGCCACCGTATCCATCAGGGCTTGCATTTGCTGCTCCGCCCCCTGAGCTATCCCGGCTACTGTTCCGGCAATTTGCTCAGACGCCTGAGCGGATCGGTCAATGCTGGCAGTAAGCTCTTCCGACGATGCGGCAACCTGACCGGAAGACTGGCCAACCTGAGTCACCAGGCTTTTCAAATTGGCCGCCATTACGCTGAAGGACATACCAAGCTGGCCAATCTCGTCCTTGGCCACAGTGTAGCGAGCGGGAATATTGCCGGTAAGATCCCCCTGGGAAATTTTATTGGCTGCCGCCGCTACCGCTACCAGCGGCACACTGATTATCCGCGAGATACCAATACCAAGCCCGATCGCCAGCACACCTGCCAGCACGATCAAAAAGCCGGTTACCCCAATGGCCGCCTGTGACCGGCTTGCATTCAGCTCCGCGGTTTGCCTGCCGCTGTCCGCCTTCATTTGTGATAATTTGTCAATAGCCCTGGAAAAATTAGCAGACAGCTTGGGGCCGTCATTCATCAGCACAGTACGCGCGAATTCTTTATTGCCTGTTTTGCAAAGCTCCACAATCTGATCCCGGTGGTAGCCAAAATTCTCTAACACATTAGAAAAATATTCAAACTCCTTTTTCTCGGCCTGGGTCAGCAGGCTTTGCGAAAAGACCTGCAGGGAACTATCAATTTTTTTGCTATTCTCCTCCATAGCCCGGATGGCTGTTTCCACTTTTTTCGGATCGTTTTCCAAAATAATATCCCGCATATACGCCCGGTTCTGCTCAAAAGCCCCGTTGATCACCCGCAGTTCCAGCAGCGGGAGGGTCTGGTACCGGTAAAGCTCGTTATCCATATCCTGCAAACGGTTGATGTTGAAGATACCGACAATCCCTACCAGTAACGACACGACTGCCACTAACCCGAAACTTAGCAATAACTTGGTGCTTACTTTCAAATTTGTAAATAAATCGCGCATTACTTCTTCTCCTTAGCATCGGGGGCAACTAATTCCGGTTGAGGTATGTAAATAGTGGATTGATTGCCAATTTGAGCATTTTTGAAAGCTGCCTGGGCAAAATCCTTAAAATCATGAGAGGAATGGGTTGCTCCGGTAATACCATCCACCTCATCAGGATTTTGGTACACCCGCAGATTTTTTACGAATCGCGGGCAGTAATCGCTGGGACCAACACCACTCTTGCTTCTCATCCGCTTATTATATTCCACATCCTGTGTCTTCAAGCCCCCCGACGAATTGATATAGTCAAAGGTAATCTCTTCCATTTCTCCCGTTGCATTGACTTCCATAACGAAAAAAGCCTTCCAGCCTCTAAAATCCGGCTGATCATACTCTACTTTGTAAGTTCCGGGTTTCAGCTTTGAGACAGCTTCCGGAGCTTGCTGCTGAACATCATCACCTGCGAAAAAAACAAAAAGCCCTCCGGTCAACACACAAACAATGAATAATAAAGCATACGGTTTCACTCAATCCCTCCTATTTTAGAGGCCTGCCATGTCAATAGGACAGCCATGATACTACCAACGGGACAGCTGAACAGACAGAAAGCTTACTATCACACCAACCTGTCCCAAACCAAAAGCCTTTCAGTAAGCAAATAAAAAAAAGCGCCAAATCCACTCCTTACCAGAATGGCGGACTGGCGGTCATATTTTTTATCCCAAATGGATAATTAAGCTTAATAATTAATAAATGATAATTATTTATAAATACATTATACGCCAAAAAACATTTTCCTGTCTACTGGTATTTTGTCATTTTTTTGCCATTTAACTCAATCTCGGCAGTTGCTTACTCATGCGGCCCAGCACTAAAACTTTGCTGCCATGCTGCCAGCGATTTCCGCAATTGTCTCGTCAACCGCCCTGTTCCGGAAATAAAGAAAATAAAAAAAACAGAGACAAAGCGGAATAATTCCCTTTGTCTCTGTCCATGGTACCTGAGAAATGATTAAATAGTAATCTTACTTGATTACATCAACACCCATATAGGGACGCAGCAGTTCAGGGATCATTACTGAACCGTCTTCCTGCTGATAGTTCTCTAAAATAGCAGCCACGGTCCGGCCGATGGCTACCCCGGAGCCGTTCAGGGTATGCACGAACTCCGGCTTGGCCTTGGGCTCGCGGCGGAACTTGATTTCGGCACGCCGGGCCTGGAAGTCTTCAAAATTGGAACAGGATGAAATTTCGCGATAGGTATTGAAGCTGGGCAGCCATACTTCCAGATCATAGGTTTTAGCCGAGCAAAAGCCCATATCACCGGTGCATAACAGAATTGTCCGGTGCGGCAGCCCCAACAGTTGCAGCACCTTTTCAGCATTAAGAGTCAGCTTTTCCAGCTCGTTATAAGACTCTTCCGGCAGACAGAATTTAACCATTTCTACTTTGTTAAACTGATGCTGACGGATAAGGCCGCGGGTATCCCGCCCGGCAGCACCGGCCTCAGCCCGGAAACAGGCGCTGTAGGCAGTATAGTTAAGCGGCAGTTCTTTGGCATCCAGGATTTCCTGGCGATGCAGGTTGGTAATAGGCACTTCGGCAGTGGGAATGAGATAATAGTCAAGCCCTTCCAGTTTGAACATATCCTGAGCAAACTTAGGCAATTGACCTGTGCCAATCATACTGGCTTCATTGACGATAAACGGCGGGAAAAATTCTGTATAACCATGCTCTTTCGTGTGCAGGTCAAGCATAAAGTTGATGAGCGAACGCTCCAGCCGGGAGCCCAGTCCTTTATAAAAGGTGAATCTGGCCCCGGTTACTTTGCCACCCCGTTCAAAATCGAGAATACCCAGCTTTTCGCCGATTTCCCAGTGTGGTTTGGGTTCAAAGGCAAACTCGCGCGGCGTCCCCCAGCGGCGTACTTCCGGATTATCCTGCTCGTCTTTGCCCACAGGAACCGATTGGTGAGGCACATTGGGTATATTCATAAGAATAGCCGCCAGCGCAGCTTCAGTCTCTTTCACCCGGGCGTCAATAACACCAATGCGGTCGCCCACTTCCCGCATTTCAACAATCATGTCATCGGCATTTTCGCCGGCCTTTTTCTTCTTGCTGATTTCCTGAGAAACCGTATTCCGCTTGTTTTTGAGTACCTCAACTTCAGCTAACAGTTCCCGGCGCTCTTTCTCGCGGCCAAGAAACTCGTCCAAGCTCATGGCGGCACCCCGGTTCTGCAGCGCTTGTTCTACTTTCTCAGGGTTGTCCCGTAAAAATTTAATGTCTAGCATGTATGTATTCCTCCCTTATATAATCAATAGCAGCTTCTCCACCTGAGAGAATTCAGTAGGTCTGTCACATAAAAAAACCTCGTCCCACAAATATAGGGACGAGAGCTGTATTTTTCTCCCGCGTTGCCACCCTGATTGACTGCTTGCCAGTCCGCTCGGCACGCATAACGGGCGTGGAACCGTGCGGCTCATCACCGCATGCTCATAGGGTGGATTACATAATTGTGTTACCGGCTCACACCTGCCACCGGCTCTCTGAAAACCCTGAATTATGCGCGGCCCTGTCATTGCATCTAAACGCTATAGATATACAATATATTATGCAATATAAAATTATACCTTATTCAAGGTAAATTGTAAAGTACTGGCAGCCCAGGTACTAAGGGTTAAACGTAAAGCGGTTATGATAATCCTGGCAGCACTCAATAAAATCCACAAAACAACGGGATATTACCGGATCAAACTGTGTGCCGGCACAGTTGATAATTTCCGCCAAAGCCTTATGATTGCTTAACGGCTGCTGCCGGTAGCAACGAATGGTGGTCATAGCATCAAAGCTGTCGCACACGGCTAGCATCCGGCTGATAAAAGGGATTTCCTCCCCGGACAGCCCGGCACCGTAGCCGCTGCCATTATACCATTCATGGTGATAACGCACGATTTCCGCTACCTTCTCCAAACCGGGCACTTTAGCCAGAATATTGGCGCCAACAATCGGATGATTTTTTATCTCGGCAAATTCTTCCTCAGTCAAACGCCCCGGCTTATTTAAAATATAATCAGGCACACTGATTTTGCCCACATCGTGAACAGCACCGGCAATATAGGCCAAGGTGATATCCTCTGTTGACAGTTCAGCATATTTGGCAAAAGCAGACATTAGCCGGGCTACATTTTTGCTGTGTTCAACGGTATAACGGTCCCGCTTGCCAATCAGCCGGCAAACGGCCTGAGTTACAGTCATAGTTTAAATTCCCCTCTTGGCGTATGGCTCTACCACTATATATTCTAAGTTGCGGCGCCAGCAACCGTCAAGGAAATTTATTACACTATTCTATATTTTTTATAAAAATCTGACAAGTACAGCATTGCAACAGACTGCCGGAACGGGAATTTGTGTTGCGTCAAAAGGATTTTTTCAATTATTAAGCGAATATATGTAGTGAGGTGAGACCATGACATACTCTACCCATGAACAACTGGAACAATCGCTCCTAACCTGCGCCGCCTGCCCGCTTCGTCAGAGCGCCATTGGCCCGACATCCTATAACGGCTCGCCGCTAAGCCCGTTGGCAATTGTCGGTGAAGGACCCGGCGGCGTCGAGGATGAATATGGCGTGCCTTTGGTCGGTCCGTCAGGTCAGCTGCTGGACAAAGCGCTGGCCAGTGTCGCCATTACCAGAGACCGCATATACACTACAAATGTAATTAAATGCCGTCCGAAGAATAACCGTACCCCCACCATAGAGGAAGGGGAATTTTGTGCCACAGCCTGGCTGGACCAGGAACTGACCTTTGTTCAGCCAAAGGTTATTATTGCTTTAGGCAGTGTGGCGTTAAAGTATCTGCTCTCGCCAACGGCCCGGATCACCAAAGACCGCGGTCAGTGGTTTACTACCAAATACGGTATTCCGGCCATTGCCACCTACCATCCGGCCTATCTGCTCCGCCTTGTCGGCAAGGACCTGGTAAAAGCTAAATGGGAAGTGTATTACGATCTGAAAGCAGCCGTAGAAAAATGTCAGGAGCTGGCGCCTGAATATATTTTCAAGTCCGCTGAGCCGCCAGATTTACTGGCACTCTACAGCCAGCGGCGCGAACAGCGCCAAGCCGCCAAACGGTAACAGTCACTGACTGAGTACCGTTTTTTATTACTGTTTGTTAAAAAAAGAAAGCAAGATTGCTTCACCGGCCGCTGACGAACAGGCCAGGCAATCTTGCTTTTATTTTACTTTTTGTCAATATGCGTAATGGCACTCAGCACAGCGACAAGCCCTTCGCCGGTCGCCTTGGCTATCTGCCACGGTTTCCCTGTACAATCACCGGCGGCAAACACACCGGGAATATTGGTTGACATATCCCTGTTTACCTTGATAACCTCGCCATCCAATTCCAGGCCTGGCAGCAAATTTTCAACAGGGTCGGAATGACGCAGGATAAATACGCCATGCACCTTGAGCTCTTCCTTGTCGGTGACCAGTTTTTCCACCTGCCCGTCGCCGACAATAGCCTTGGGCCTGCCGGATACTACGGTAATGGGTGCACGCAGCTCACCGAAATCGCCCTTATACTGGGGCAGATAATACACATTGCGGCACAGCTCGCCTAAGAAAGCTGTTTCATTCTCACCTTCTTCGGTATAGGAGATGACCGCGACATCCCGCCCCTGAAACATGCGCCCGTCACAGGTGGCACAATAGCTGACTCCCCGGCCAAGCAGCTCGCGTTCGCCGGCAAACAACAGTGTGCTTACCACACCGGTAGCAAAAATGACAGCCTTAGCTTCATACGTGTTACCCGGCGTAAGCAGGGTAAACATGTTATCTCCGGGAAACACGGTAATTACTTTTTCCTTAATAAGCTGCGGGCCATGGGCCAGCGCATGTGCGGAAAAGTGTTGCATCATGCCTTTACCGGTAACCTCCGGCAAACCCAGGTAATTATCTACCAGATGGGCTTTTTGCAGCTTCTGGCTAAAATCGAGATGCTCAAACAATCCAATATTTTTATTACGAATACGCCCTGTCAGCGCCGCCGACAACCCTGCCGGGCCGCCGCCGATAACGGCAATGTCAAAATTCGCAGCTTCGCCCATGTGTATTCCTCCTTGCCTTATATCCTACCCGAGGTCTGCGGCTACCTGTTTCATGCGCTCACGAATAGGCAAATTGTATGGACACCGTGCCTCGCACTCACCACACTCGACACAGGCGGAAGCTTTTACCTTCATGCCTTTATAGCGTCCCGGAATAGCTTCCGTTAAACCATATCTTGTGTATTGTAAGTAGAAAATAAACATCTGCGGAATATCAATTCCGGCAACACAAGGCATACAGTACCCGCAGCGGCGGCAGAAGTTAGCACCAAGCGCCTCGGCCTCGGCAGCCAGTTTAGCCGCTTCCTCGTCATTAAGCGGTTTAAAGTCGTGTGTCGGAGCCAAATTCTCCGTCACATGCTCGATCTTATCCATACCGGGAATGGCCACCAAGCCTTCTTGCTGTAAAATAAACCGCAGCGCTAAATCCACATAGGGAATCAAGCCGCCGCCCAGGGGCTTCATGACAATAATGCCAATATCCTGTGCTCTGGCGAGCGGAAACAGCTCGTCCATAGCTTTTTGTTCCACACAATTAAACGGCACCTGAATGGTGCTGAATTCCCCGGTTTTTACCGCCTTTATCAACATATCCAGGTTATGGCCGGTTATCCCAATATGCCGGATTTTGCCGGCCTGCTGCGCCTCTTTAAGGGCCTCCAGCGCTCCGTCCGGAGCCATAATGGTTTCCCAGTCCTGCTCGGTCTTAACATTGTGCAGCTGATAAATATCAATATAATCTGCCTGCAGATTGGCTAAGCTGATATCTATATCCTGGAGCATAGCCGCTTTGGTTCTGGCCATACTCTTGGTTGCCAGATAATATTCACTGCGACGGTCAGCTATATATCTGCCGATCTTCTCTTCACTGTCGGTGTATGCTCTGGCTGTATCAATGAAATTTATGCCGGCATCCAAGGCAGCTTTAAGCACTTCGCCTGCTTCCGGCATGGTGCAGCGCTGCATGGGCAGTGCGCCAAAGCTGATTGGTGTTACCATAAGGCCGGTGCGGCCTAACCGTCTCTTCTCCATATTTGTCCTCCTACTGTAGTTTAGTTTCACCTTCCCCCGGAACCAGCACCGCTAAACGCTCAAGGGCATGTTTAGCTTCCGGCGATTCAGGGTCGGCCTTGCTTAAAAATTCTTTATAGGTGGCAATCGCTTCACCGGTACGCTCCAGGATTTCGCAGCAAAGCGCCTTGTTGTGATAGGCCAGGGCGTTGGTGGAATCAAGCTCAATCGCACGGGTGAAATCAGCAATGGCTTCATCATAGGATTTCCGGGCTGCATAGGCCATGCCACGGAAGAAGTAAGGTCTGGCATCACCGGGGTCAAGTTCAATAGCCTTAGTAAAGTCGGCAACGGCTTCATCAAATTTTCCCTGCCCCAAATAGATGGACGCCCGAATGGCAATCGCCTGGATGTTATCAGGCTCAAGCTCAACCACCTTATTATAATCGGCCAGCGACTCCTCGTTCATGCCTAATTCAAAATAAGCCTGCCCGCGTTTCATCAGTGCAGCGCTTTCCTCCGGAAAACGCTCAAGTACCTTATTATAGTCGGCAATGGCCACCGAATACAGGTTACGGGCGGTAAAAGCATCGCCCCGGTGTAAATATGCCCCCATATCTTCAGGTTCTAACTCGATAGCTTTGCTTAAATCATCAATGGCATGTTCATAAGCGGCATTGTTCAGATAGATTACGCCCCGGTTGGCATAGTTAACCCAGTCTCCCGGGTTATACAGGATGGCTTTGGAATAATCCAGTACGGCATTTTTGATATCATCCAGCATGGCATAGGCACTGCCACGGTAGGAATAGTAAGCAGCCTGTTTTTCATTACGCTCAATAGCACTCGTATAGTCTGTCAGCGCTTGCTCAAAATTGCCGGCCACGGCGGCTACTACGCCACGCCAGAAATAAGCATCACTATTTTCCGGGTTCTCATTCAAAGCCTTATCACATGCGGTGAGCATGTCTGCTGTCTGACCGGATTCATAAAGGTCCCGCATCTCTTTACTGAACTGACTTTCCATATTGGTACCCGCACTGCCGCACCCGGAGCAACCGCAGTCACATTCCTGAGAGCAAGCCGCCTCATTGCAAACCTTATCTTTATCCATAGTAACAACTCCCTCACCGAATTTAACGAAGCATGGTTCTCGTGGTCCGACTGCACGGAAAGCGCAGGCAAACCACGAGTAATCGTTATTAACTACTACCCTATTTCGCGACTTTCCGTCTAATACCTGCTATTATTTCCAAATTTATCATCCGGCACTACAAAAACGCACTGGTTTTGTTTACCTGTAAAAAACAAAGAGGCGAGACTGCCTTGTCGCCGCCACTCCCGCGCTGACCAGAACCGATAGGTCATTGCGAAGGCAACAATATGTGGCAATCCCGCCCGGGGCAAAAATTACAACCCTTTTTGCTCGATACCGCTGTACAGAAAACCTAAGTGAGTGGTTGAGTTCATCAGCACTAACCGCCACTTGCCATCCTGGTACTCAAATACATTAATACAGGTATTGTCCTGCTTGAGCTGCCAGAAATGCGACAAATCAATATCCAGGATATCGCATAAGACAGCCTTGTTAACCGCGTCATGGGCTACCACCAGCACCGTCTGTCCCTGATGTTTTGCCGCCAACTCACGAAAAACCTCCATGGAACGGTCCCTGACAGCGGTAATATCTTCCCCGCCCGGCCCCGGCATAGTAACGCCCACTACCGTGGTTTTCCACTTCTCCAGCAATTCAGGATAGGTTTTGCCCACCTCATCACTCAGCAGCCCTTCCCACTCGCCATGGTTAATTTCCAGCAAGCGCTTATCGGTATTGACATTCAAGCCATGGGCTGCCACACACATCTTCGCGGTATCCACCGCCCGGCTAAGAGGGCTGGCATAACAAACATCGATAGGGACATCCTTAAGGGCCTTGGCGGCCAACTCGCCCTGTTCCCGCCCAAAGACGGTAAGCGGTGTATCAATCTGCCCCTGATAACGTCCTTCTTTATTCCAGGTGGTCTCACCATGCCGAACTAAAATAAACCGGGTAATTGCCATATTTCCTCCTTAAGACTGTAGTTGAATAATATTAGGTATCGGCTACTCATTTAATTTTACCATAATCAAGATTGGACTTTAACCATTTTTCTTTTGGAAAGCCAGCATCAGATCTCCCAGCGCCTGGCAGGACTCATAAGGCACGGCATTGTAGATCGACGCACGGCAGCCGCCAACTAAGCGATGACCGTTCAGGCCGACAAAGCCTGCCTGTTTGGCTTGCTCAAGAAATTTTTTCTCCAATTCCTGGTTAGGCAGCCTGAAGGTCACATTCATTAACGATCTGGCATCAGGCCGGGCATGCCCCTGGTAAAAACCATTGCTGGCATCAATGATATCGTAAAGCAGCGCCGCTTTTTGCCGGTTGCGTTTCTCCATGGCCACCGCGCCGCCCTGGGCTTTCACCCATTCCAGCATGAGCTTTACCATATAAATACTGAAGGTTGGCGGCGTATTATACATGGAATTGTCTTTGGCATATGTCCCGTACTTAAGCATTGTCGGCAGGTTTTGGTTGGCCTGTTCCAGCAAATCACGGCGAATAATAACCACCGTTACGCCGGACGGGCCAAGATTTTTTTGGGCACCGGCATAAATCAGCGCAAATTTACTTACATCAATCGGCCTGGACAAAATATCACTGGACATATCGGCAATCAAGGGCACGCCTTTGCTATCGGGAAAAGCCTGCCACTCTGTGCCATAGATGGTGTTATTGGAAGTAATATGCAAGTACGCGCTGGCAGCATCATAGGTTATCTCATCAAAGGCCGGTATCCGGCAATAGTTGCCTTCCTTGGCAGAGGCAGCGATAAATGCCTTGCCCAGTTTCCCGGCTTCCTCATACGCTTTTTCCGACCAGACACCGGTCATAACATAGCCGGCCTGTTTACCTGCCGGTAAAAAGTTCATCGGCACCATGGCAAACTGAAGGCTGGCACCGCCTTGCAGGAACAGCACCTCATACCCTTCAGGTACGGACAACAGTTCTTTTACCAGGGCAATGGCCTGATTGTGTACGGCATCATAATCTTTGCCCCGGTGACTGTGCTCCATAATGGACATCCCTGTACCGTTAAAATTCAGCAGCTCCGCTTGGGCCTGCTCCAGTGCAGTCAGCGGCAGAGCCCCCGGTCCGGCATTGAAGTTGTGTGCTCTTGTTACATTCTTTTCCATTTACATCACCTCATAATAAGATTAGTCGCCCCAAGCCCGGGGACTTAGCCGCTCACCTTTGCACGCCGCCGGCAGCAAAACCGGCGTCCTAGAGCAGGGTTAGTCCCAGGACAAAAAAGAAAGTCCCGCCCCATATAGATATTGGGGCGGGACAAGCATCCCACGGTACCACCCAATTAGCCAAAACAGCCGGCATGGGTTGCGTAAATCAAAAAACTCTCATCCCCACCAGGGACGAGAGCTATTTTCCCGCGTTGCCACCCATGTTGCCTTTCAGCCAACTTTTGCCGCTATACCGGGCGGACCCGTCAGATTCATCATCAGCCACTCCCAGGCGGAATCAACTGTTACCTGCACCGGCTCACACCTGCCGCCGGCTCTCTGAAGCCTGTATACAATCAACTTCCTGCTCATCGTGCTGCTGCTATTTAACTTGGTTTTGATTATACATTATACCCTGGCTACAGTCAAGTGTATTCTTGACAAAAACGTTTACAGACATTCTTCCTGTTTTTTGGCCAACCGCTGCCCACGGGCATTAAGTGCCGCCGTCAGTGCGACAGGTTCATTCAGTAATTGTCCGGCCTGAATTCTTAGCAACAGGTTCTGCTGAAACCGGCCTACCTCAGGCCCACTGCCCAATTTCGCCGCAATATCCCGGGCGCTAAGCGCAAGCTGCTCCGGGAAAAAAGGAATCTCTGACAAAATAGTCCGGGTTATCTCCTTTACGGCATAGAGACCGTTACAATCCGGTTGTGTATGCCCACCCAGACGATCAGCCTCATGTAAGGCAAACAACTGCCACAAAGCAGTTTCGAACTGACCTTGGCTTTTAAACCCTCCTATCAGACGTTTCAGCCATTTCAACACAGCCTTCTCCGCCACTGCCGGGAAAATCAGATGATGCCGGATAAGCCATACTACCCGCTCAGCTGTATGACGCTCTACCCGCAGACGACGCAAAATGATCGCTGCCGCTTCAGCACCAACCTTGTCATGACCCGGGTCGGAAGGCTGACCTTCGCCATTGACTGTCCGCACTCCCGGCCAGCCTTTTGCAATATCATGCAACAACGCCGCCCAGCGCAGCACAGGGTCACATGGTGCCAGGCCGACAACGTCCAGGGTATGCCGCCAGGCATCATACAAATGATAGCGCGGATTTTGCGGCAACCCGTCAAGGTGGCAAAGCTCCGGCAGAATGGGAACAGCCTGTACCTGCTGCTGGTTCCGCATCTGGCAGCAGACGGCCAACAGCCCGGCTTTTAAAAGAATATCCAGACCCTGGGCCGCAAAATCGGCCAGCAGAATTTTCTCTAGTTCGTTGCGAACCCGTTCGACCGATAAGCCGCTAACCCGTTCGAGATTATCGGTAATTGCCTGGAAAGTAGCGGCTTCCAGCGTAAAATTGAACCTGGCGGCAAACCGGGCAGCCCGGAACATTCTCAGCCCATCCTCGGCAAAACGTTCTCTGGGTGCGCCTACTGCCCGGATAATCCCGGCAGCTAAATCCTCCCGCCCGCCGAATAGGTCAATCACGCTGCCGTCAGCAGCCAGCGCCATAGCATTTATGGTGAAATCCCGTCTGGCCAGGTCTTGTGCCAGGCCAACTCCCAGCTCGACCGACTCAGGCCGGTGACTGTCGGCACCATACCTTTCACTGCGGAAAGTGGCTATCTCATAGCTGTGTCCGGCGGCAACAACGGCCACCACACCGAAGGCCGCCCCCACCATAACAGCCTTCCAGCCCTGTTTTTCAGCGATGCCGGCAATACGCTCAGGCACTGCACTTGTAGCAATATCAATATCAACCGGCGGCACCCCGCGCAAAAGATCGCGAACAGCACCGCCCACAATATAGGCTTCATGGCCGGCAGCAGCCAGCGCCGCCATAATGTTCCGGGCCGTTTCCATTAGCCGCTCACCCGGCGGCCGGTTAATTCTACAAATACATCTTCCAGACTGGTATGCCGCAGCGTCGCATTAACTGCCAGTGTTCCGGCAAACGCCGCTGCGTCTGTCCGGCTGGCAAAAAAACGGTATTGTGTGCCTTCGCTTTCGGCCCACTCCACAACATAGTTGCCCAGTCGTTCGCAAAGTGCGGTAGGGCTGTTAAGCGCAATCAGCCGGCCCTTTTCCATAATAGCCACCCGCCGGCAAAGATTTTGGGCTTCTTCAATATAATGGGTAGTCAATAACACGGTCAAACCATCGGCATTCAAGTGCCTGATGAGGTCCCACAGCCGCCGTCTGACCTGCGGGTCAAGTCCTACCGTCGGCTCGTCAAGAAATAGGACTTTTGGCTTATGTAAGAGCGCCCGCGCAATCATTAACCGCCGTTTCATCCCGCCGGAAAATGTATTAACCATATCGTTGCCCCGGTCTCTTAGCTCCACATACTCCAGCAACTCTTCCCGGCGCGCTTCCCGCTCACCGCACGGCAGATGGTGCAGCCGCCCATGCAGATCAAGATTTTCCCTGGCAGTTAAATCACTGTCAAGATTAAAGTGCTGGGGAACAACGCCGATAACCGACTTAATGGCGATTTCATCATGCGGCAGACGCCAGCCGTTGATGGTCACAGCACCGGCAGTCGGCCGGGTAAGCATGGTTAGAATTCTTATTGTTGTCGTTTTCCCGGCACCGTTAGGGCCAAGCAAGCCGAAGGTTTCTCCCTGCTCAATGGTTAGATTCAAATTATCAACTGCTGTACGCTCGCCAAACTTTTTTACCAAACCCTCTATAGCAATCATAACAACCTCACCTAATACATTTATGTTATATTTTTTCAACAATTCCCTGAAAAGTCCTCCTGCCTATTTTGTCCATAGGTCAAAAGTCCTATATGGAAACTGTCATCATAAATGGTATTATACATTTATCAGTCTATATTTAGGAGGTAAATCCGGGTGTGACTCAGTTTAAAGCTAATTTTGATGAATTAGAGCAAATATTTAACGCCACTGTTGACGGCATTTGCGTTATTGACCGGGAGTTTACCATACTGAGAATGAATGACGCATTTAGCGCCATGACAGGGATTTCACGCGAAACTTCACCCGGTAAAAAGTGCTTCGAGGTAATGCCCAAGACTGCCTGCAAAATTAAGCATTGCCCGTTGAACCAGCTATTAATCACAGGCAAAGGCTTCTCCACCGACATTACTATGACTGCTGGTACTAATGAACAAAAATATTACATTCTAACAGTCACACCACTATTTAATGCCGACGGCCAATTAATTGGTATCGTAAAAAATCTTAAAGACATCACCGAACGCAAGCGTTTGGAACAACAATTAATAACCCTCAATCAAACCTTAGAAAAAAGAGTAAATGAACGGACGCAAGAACTCAAAGACCGTGAAGCTCAGCTTATTCATATGCTGTATACCGACTCACTCACCAAACTGCCTAACCGTTTGCGGCTGCTGCGGGATGTGGAAAAATCCCAGGTACCGGTAGTGGCACTCATCAATATCGACGATTTTGAACAAATAAACAATTTTTATGGTTATGCCAAAGGCGATTTTATTCTGGTCCACCTGGCGCACCTGCTGGCAGATATACTGCCTACATCCGCCTACCAGCTTTACCGGGTGCATGCCGACGAATATGCCATCTTCCTGGATGCCCGGCGGGCGGCCAACCTCCCGGACGTTTTAGACAGTTTTGAACAGCTGGCCAAGCAAGTTACCGGAATCATACCTTCCAACAAGTTCACGAACAACCAGCAGGAAGTGCAGCTTAGGGTAACCATGGGCATAGCCTTTACGATAAGCGACAATCCAGAAAAGCTGGTCATAAAGGCAGATATCGCCTTACGCGAAGCTCGCAGCCACCGGAAACCCTATCTGTTCTTTAAAGAGTCGGAAGGCATTGATGCCCGCTATCAGGATAACATCAAATGGGCCAATTTACTGCAGGATGCGATTAAACATGATCGTATCGTGCCTTATTTTCAGCCGATCTATAACCATCGACACCCGCATAACCAGCATTATGAGGTGCTGGCCCGCCTTATTGATAATCACGGCAATATTATTTCGCCGTTTCAATTTATCAACATTGCCAAAACCACCAGACAATATCCGGCTATTACCAAGGCTATTATTGAAAAATCCTTTGCCCTCTTTCATGATCTGCCTGGCGAAATCTCGATAAACCTTGATGTTGAGGATATGGAAGACCTCCCAACCACCAGCTTGATTCAAGAGCAGCTGGCAAAATATAATATAGCTGACAGAGTAGTTTTTGAGGTGCTGGAAAACCATCGTCTTGAAGGCCACACTGCGGCGGTCCAGTTTTTGCAAACACTAAAAGCCGCCGGCTGCAAACTGGCTGTCGACGATTTTGGCTCAGGCTACTCCAACTTTGCCTACGTCCTCTCCCTGGATTTTGACTATCTGAAAATTGATGCTTCCCTGATTAAAAATATTGATAAAGATTCCCATTCCCAGACAATAGTCAAAAGCATAGTCACCTTCGCTCAGGACATGGGCATTAAAACCATTGCCGAATTTGTCCATTCGGAATCGGTATTTGACGCTGTTCAGAATTGTAATATAGATTTTTCCCAGGGATACTATATTGGTAAGCCCGGCCCCTGGCCGGTAGTTATATGACAAAAAAATCCGTTATACCAGTTTATCATAAGCCATAGCAAGAAACCCTAGACTTATTTGCCGTAAGTCTGGGGTTTCTTGCTATACTGCCAAATGCACGTTACTTAGCCGGCCATGTTCGCACACTACCGCACTATAAAAGCATATTTTCAAAACAACCAAGTAATAGGGAAATTTTTCAAGCTACATTCTGTAAGAAGAAGAAATGATGAAATTAATCAAAAAAACCTTGCTAAAATGCCTATTTTTGCCCAATTTCGCTCTTGATTTTCAGTAACAAATTTTTATAATTATACTTGTTAGCACTCAACGATTGAGAGTGCTAACAAAAAAAATACACAAAGGGGGTTTTGCCCATGATCAAACCATTAAGCGACAGGGTAGTCATCCAAGCTTTGGAACGAGAAGAAAAGACCAAGAGCGGTATTGTCCTTCCCGATACTGCTAAAGAAAAGCCCCAGGAAGGCAGAATTGTGGCTGTCGGCAACGGCAGACTTCTGGATAACGGCCAGCGCGTATCCCTCGACGTCAAAGCAGGCGACAAGGTTATGTTCTCTAAATACGCTGGCACTGAAATCAAAATCGATGGACAGGACTACCTCATTCTCAGCGAGCGGGATGTCCTGGCAATTATTGAATAAATAAAGGGGGTAAAGCAACATGGCGAAACAAATTATTTTTGACGAAGAAGCACGCCGGGCACTGGAAAGGGGCGTCAATGCGCTGGCGAACGCGGTAAAAGTCACTTTAGGCCCCAAAGGGCGCAATGTCGTGCTGGATAAAAAATTTGGCGCGCCGACGATTACCAATGATGGCGTGACCATTGCCCGGGACATTGACTTAGAAGATCCGTTTGAAAATATGGGAGCCCAACTCGTTAAAGTGGTTGCCACAAAAACTAACGATGTGGCCGGTGACGGAACCACTACCGCCACGCTGCTGGCTCAAGCCATGGTCCGCGAAGGTATGCGCAATGTAGCTGCCGGCGCCAACCCGATGATCATTAAAAAAGGCATTGAGCGGTCGGTTACCGCACTGGTAGATGAAATTAGACAGGGCGCCAAAAAAGTGGAGACTAAGGATGCCATTGCCCAGGTGGCTTCGATTTCAGCGTCCGATGAAGAAATTGGCAAGTTGATTGCCGAAGCTATGGACAAAGTAGGCAAAGACGGTGTTATTACTGTAGAAGAAGCCAAGACCATGGGTACCGACCTTGAAGTCGTGGAGGGCATGCAATTTGACCGAGGCTACATATCGCCGTACATGATTACTGACACCGACAAAATGGAAGCTGTACTCAGCGAGCCTTACATCCTGATCACCGACCGTAAGATTGGGGCCATCGCCGATTTGCTGCCCATATTGGAAAAAGTCGTTAAACAGGGTAAAGAACTGTTAATTATTGCTGAAGATGTTGAGGGCGAAGCACTCGCTACGCTTGTAGTCAATAAACTTCGCGGCACTTTCCGGGCCGTTGCCGTAAAAGCCCCCGGCTTTGGCGACCGCCGCAAAGCTATGCTGGAAGACATCGCTATTTTAACCGGTGGTAATGTAATCACCGAAGATCTTGGCCGCAAGCTGGACAGTGTTGAACTAAGCGATCTTGGCCGGGCCCGCCTGGTTCGCGTCGCCAAGGAAGAAACCACAATTGTTGACGGCTCCGGTTCTGCTGATACCATAAAAGGCCGCGTTGGCCAGCTCAAAGCCCAGATCGACGAAACTACCTCCGACTACGACAAGGAAAAACTGCAAGAGCGTTTGGCCAGGCTGGCTGGCGGAGTCGCCGTCATCCGCGTCGGTGCTGCCACCGAAGTAGAACTGAAGGAAAAGAAACTTCGTATTGAAGATGCGCTTAATGCCACCCGAGCTGCGGTTGAGGAAGGTATTATCCCTGGCGGCGGCACGGCCTTCATTGATGTACTTCCTGTTCTCGACAAGATCATTGCTGCCGGCGACGAAGCAACCGGCGTAGCTATCGTAAAACGCGCCGTCGAAGAACCGCTGCGGCAAATCGCCAACAATGCCGGCCTCGAAGGATCAGTTATCGTCGAAAATGTCAAAAAAGCCGGCAAGGGCATTGGCTTTAATGCTCTGACAGAAGAATACACTGACATGATTGCCGCCGGTATCGTCGATCCGGCAAAGGTAACCCGCTCTGCCCTGCAAAACGCAGCCAGTATTGCGGCCATGGTGCTTACCACTGAAACCTTGGTCGCTGACAAACCGAAAAAAGAACCCCCGCTGCCCGGTGGAGGAATGGACGGGATGATGTAGGCGGCAAATAAACCTTGGTAATGTGCACACTATAACTACTACCAAAAAGAAAAGGAGATGGTCGTATGTTCGGTTTAGTACCCTTCCGAAACCGGAATTTGCCGGCACGGGATCATTTTAACCAGCTTATGCACGGGTTCTTTGATGATGATTTTATCACCCCGTTTGGGAACATGGGCAATCCCTTCCGCATAGATCTCCGCGAAACGGAAAGCGCCTATATTGTAGAAGCAGACTTGCCCGGAATCAAAAAAGGCGATATCACTTTACAATATGAAAACCAGTATCTGACTATTTCCGCCAAACGGGATGAGACTAGCGAAGTAAAAGATAATAGCTATGTACGCCGCGAAAGACGGTACGGACAATTTCAGAGAAGCATCTATATAGATAATGTTATGGATGATAAGATTGATGCAAAATTTGATGACGGTGTACTTACGGTAACTTTACCAAAACAAGACAAAACTAAAAAACGTCCGGGAAACATTCCTATACGCTAACGTGAATAACTGTCAGGGGACAAATTGACTTTTCTTATAAAACAAGGTCAATTTGTCCCCTTTAACAGTTAAATTAATAAGAATCGGCGACTCCAGCGTAACAAATACAGCCCCGGTTTCCAGCCTGAACTATTTCTTTAGCTAAATAAAATGGCCTCTCCCTCGCAGGAGAAGCCAAAGAATAAACTAACCTACAGTGGGAAACACAACCATGGGTAACACCCCTGACGCGGACGACAGAACTGGCGCGGTCGGCAGGACCAGCGCGGATTGCAGTTCCACCGGGGATTACAGTATCGCCGCGGATTGCAGCCAAAACCTAAGCCTAACCCCAAACCAACTACAAAAGGCAATACTTGCCGGTCTTCTCTGGTTTGGAATTCTTTTGCTTCCCAGTCATCGTCATCATCATCGTCGTCCCAGTCTTCAATTTCAGGCTCTTCCCAATAGGGACGCTTTCTATTATTCAAGTAAGTCCCTCCTTTACATGCCTTTGCTACATAATATGCAGACATCTGCAGTATTGCTACCGGAATAGCACAATAACCAAATATAACTCTCAGTATCCTATGAGGCAGTGTTGAAACGACCTCTCCCAGACATAAAAAAACCGACGGACGCCAAAAAACATCCATCGGTTTTTTTCTTTGCCTATACCTTAAACTTCATAATCATATCTTTTAGCTCTGCCGCCATGCTGGTCAGTTGTTCGGCACTGGCAGCCACTGTTTCCACGACGCCGGCTGTCTGCTCGGCACCGTCGGCTACTTCTTTACTAAGCCCTGCAGTCTCCTGCAACCCTTGCGCCATGCTGTTGATCAGCACCACAATCCGGCTTGAGGTCGCCACTTCCTCCTCAGCTACCTTCATAATCTGGTCAATATCAACTACCGTTTCACCGGCAGCCGTCAGGATGCTGTCAAGTGCATTGCTGACAGAACCGGTGGAGTCCACCACCTGCTCCATACCCGCCCGGCCATGTTGGGCAGCTGTCACAGCAGCGACGGTAGTATCTGTGACCTTGGCTAAGAGGGCGGCTACTTCCTGGGCTCCCTGACTTGACTGTTCGGCCAGTCTGCGCACCTCGTCAGCCACTACCGCAAAGCCGCGTCCGGCTTCGCCTGCCCTGGCGGCCTCGATGGCGGCGTTTAAGGCCAGCAGGTTGGTTTGAGCCGCAATGCCGGTAATGGTTTCCGTAATAACACCAATCTGGCTGGAATAAGCGTTAAGTTGGTTGATGAAGCCTTCGGTTTCGGTGATTTTAGTCTGCATCTGCGTAATACTGGCTACTGTAGCGGCTACTGTTGACTGCCCGGACATGGCCGCCTGGGAAGTAACGGCAGAAGTGCCCTGGGCAGAGACCGCCCGTTCCTTAGCCAGAGTTATTAGCCCAGCCAAGTCGGACACCACTGCGGCGGCTGTCTGGGCTGCCGCTTCCCCGGACTGAGCATTGTCAGCCACCCGCACCATATTACCGGCCACTTCCGTAACCGTAGAGCTCATCTCCTGACTGGAAGCAGCCAAATGCTCCGATGCCGCGGCTATCTCCCCGCTGGCCCGGCCGACAGCGGCAACAAGCTCAGCCTGATTGGAAATCATAGTATTAAACGCTTCCGTTAACCGGCCAATTTCATCCCTGGAAGTTACCTCCGCCTTCACCGTCAGGTCGCCTGCACCAGCCCGCTGCATCAAAGCCTCTACGGTTTGAATGGGCTTGGTCAGCTTGCGTGCCGACCAGACAGAAAAGCCAATCCCGAGAAGGAGAACAAGCAAGCCTGTTGTTCCCAGTGTAACCAGAATCTTATTCCGCGCAGCCAGCGCTTCGACTTCTGATTTTCCGGCAAACAGCACACCCACCGGCTGCTCATTACTGCCGATAAGCGGCTCATAATAGGTAATATACGGTATACCCAAAATCTTGGCATCCCCGGCAAAAGCCTGACCGCTGCCGGTTACTATTTCGGCAATTTTGCCATCCAAATTAGTTCCCACTACCCGTTTGCCATCCTGCATTATGGTAGTAGCTACCCGGACATTGCCGGCAAAAACCGTTACATCCACCTTGTGAATGGCTTTAATTTTGTCAACAAAAGCATCATGATTGACGGCAGAACCGGCGACAACTGCGCCAATCGTACTGCCTGCCGCATCTTTAACAGGCACAACCGACACCACCATAATGGTCTCGCCCGGCACAGCCTCATAATATGCGGCTGCGCCCCGCTGCATATGCTTTGCAGCTGTCTGTTGATTAACAGGCTTGCCTGTACTGGCAAGCATACGCCCCTGCCGGTCCAGCAGCTGAACAGCAGTAACATGTCCCTGGCTCACACCGGCAATCGCCCGCAAAGCGGCAGCAGGATCTTGAGCGGCCAGCGCCTGAACAATATCCGGCCGGCTGGCCGCCATTGCCGTCACCGCATTAGTCTCTTCCCGGTAGCCGTCAAGCTCCAAACGCAAACCGGCCACACCCTGAACCGCCGCTTCCCGGTTGACACTGTCGGCATAACGGGTGAAAAAATAGCTACTCCCGCTCAGCAGCAAAACAATCACTGCTAAAATGATACAACCGGTATAAAGCGACTGCTTAAACTGGATACTTTGAAACATGAAAAGTCCCTCCTCACGTTCGGAAAACAATTATTACTTAGTTTTTATAATTAAATAAATTCTAACTAAAATCGTAAAATCCTCTAGGTTAGAAAAATTTTCTTAACCGGCGAGTTAATACACCCCCTATGTTGGAGGACGTAAGTTCACCCAGGGTAGACTCTGATTAAATCCAATGTTTCGTTTCTTCTGAACAGGTCTCATTAAATAAGTCCTTTGGCAAGATATACCTTGTGCGCCGCCGACCGCCAGTCATGCAGCTTCCTGCCAAAGGCTACCGCGCCGGCCAACGCCAGTATCCCTCCCAGCAAAAAGGTATACGAAGTCCCGATAATACCGGCCACATGACCGGCCATCAAACTGCCAATAGGCGCGATACCGCCAAAAGACAGCACATACAAACTCATGACCCGGCCGCGCTTATCCTCATCCACCAGGGTTTGAATGATGGTATTGGTGGAAGCCATCTGAGCAATAATGCCGAAACCCATAATAAAAGCAATGACCAGTGAAAGTTCGAGACGTACCGACAGCGCAAACGCCATTAAACCCACCGAAAAAATAATTGATGTTACGGCAATCACCTTTTCAATGCCCACAATACTTGGACGTGACGCCAAAAAAATAGTTCCCACAAAGGCCCCGGCACCGAATGCCGCCATGAGCCACCCCAAAGTATCAGGACCACCGCCAAGTACTTCCCCGGCAAACAGCGGCATCAGCGGCAAAACGGGAAAGCCTACCAGACTCATCAACGCCAGCAACAATAGCACCATCCTAATCGGCAGCGAATTATAGGTATAGGCAAAACCTTCCTTTAAGCCGCCTGCTATGTTGCTGGAAGTTCCGGCAGCCGTTTGCGCTACCGTAATCTTCATTGCCAGCAACGCCCCAATGATTGCAATATAACTCAAGCCATTGAACAAATAACACAGCCCCTCGCCAAACACGGCAATTGCCAAACCGGCCACCGACGGACCGATAATTCTCGCACCATTAAACATGGCAGAATTGAGGGCAATGGCATTGGCCAAATCGTCCTTATCCTCAACGATTTGAGAAATAAATGCCTGCCTGGCAGGCATATCAAACGAATTAATAATACCCAGAAACGCATTAAGTACAACAATATGCCACACAGCTACTATGCCGCTAAATACCAAGCCTGCCAGCAGCAGCGCCTGAACCATGCTCAGTACCTGTGTCCAAATAATTACCCGGTATCGATTCCAGCGATCCAGCAGCACCCCGGCAATAGGAATCAGCACCACACCGGCAATTTGTCCGCTAAAGTCGACATTCCCCAAAACCTCCGGCGACTGCGTCAGACGATATACCAGCCAAACGGTAGCCGTCCGCTGCATCCAGGTACCGATAAGCGACATACCATGACCAAAGTAAAACAAGCGGAAATTGTGGTGTTTGAGTGCCCGAAAGGTCTCCCTCACAGCTAATCCTGCCATTTGCCACCTCCCAACGTGTTGGCAATTAATAGTGTATTCCAGAAAATAGACAGAGTCAACCTGTACTGCGGAGTATGAACAAAAGGGCGGCTCCTGCCTTTCTGCATCACAATCAGCAATGGGGCTGTCGCAAAACGTTTTTTCAAAAAAACGCAAAGCGACGCCCTTTTTTTGAGTAAACAGGCAAGAAACAGGCAGACAAACGCAGAAAAATAAACCCACTGGCGGGCTTATGGGCATGACAAAACAGAGGAAAGCTTTCCCCCTAAGAAAAAATATGTATATGCTTGTCAGGCTGTTTTAGGAATATGTAAATAGGTTCCACACCGGTCCTTTTGGATCTTGTTGTGGAGTTTGTTTAGGTTGTACCCCATACACAGTAAGAGAAATTCCGTCTGCACTTTGATGCTGCTCCTCAGCAGAAATCGCCGGAAGCCCATGTCCTGTTTGAGTACCCCAAAGGCTCCCTCTACCTGAATGGAACGGTTTAGGCGCAGCAGGATGCCTGCTTTGCTTTGGATACGCTCCTGCATTTGCCGCCTTTGTCGGAGAAAGGTTTTGGATACATACAGGTTCTTGCTCCTCTCTTCAAGCGGTGTCTTGCTTTTCCCTTTGATGCATTGGGCCTTATGCTCACAGCCGGCACACTCGGTGCAGGTGTAGACTGTTGTCACAATGGCATAGCCCGCCTTAGACCGGGTCTTTTTCTCATATGCCGCCCGGATTGGGTGGCCCTTGTGGCAGCGATAGCTGTCACTGCTCTCAGCGTAGGGCATATTTTCCCGCCTGCCGATATCGCTCTTGTACTTGCGGGTTTTGGCCTTTTCATAATTGGCCGGTTTAATGAACGCGGTTAGTTTGTTTTCTTCGCACCAGGTGTAGTTTTCCTCGCTCTCAAAGCCTGCGTCTGCTACCGGCTTGGTATAGCCCAATCCCTGAAGCTTCTTGAGCATTGGAATTAAGGTCTGGCTGTCGCTTCGCTCCTGAGTGATAGTGGCACCTACGATATATTCGGCATCCACTGCCAAGGTGGCATTGTAGCCGGGCTTTAACTGCCCGTTTTTCATGTGGTCTTCTTTCATCCGCAGGAACGTGGCGTCGCGGTCGGTTTTGGAAAAGCTGTTGCGTTCCCCGAAGCTGTGGTTGTAGTCGTCATATTTTTTCTGTCGGAGAAGGTATTGTTCCACCGTTTCCACCGCCCGCTGCAGCACACTTTTACGCTGCCCCTTACCGTTAACAAAGACGATGCCTTGTCGCGCCTGCAGCACTTTGAGCTGTTTGCGCAGCTTTTTCAGGTCTTTGGCTTTGATCTTCTGGCCGACGTGAAAGCGCAGTCCCAGCTTTGCTGCAAGGACCGGCAATTGTACTTTCATTTTGGCCTGCATCTTTTGTTCATTGCTTTGTGTTGATTTCTTCCAGACAAAGCTGTAGCGGTTGGCATTGGCCTCCAGCTTGGTGCCGTCGATAAATACGCTCGACAGTGACAATTCACCTGCATCGGCCAACTGTCCGACAAGCTGGGCGAACAGGTCGTCTATCACCTCAGTCAGTCGTTCACTGCGAAACCGGGCAATAGTCGCGTGATCGGGGGCTTTTTCCCGTCCCAACAAATAGATGAAGTTCACATCCCGCCGACAGGCCTGTTCGAGCTTACGGCTGGAATAGATGCCGTTCATGTAGCCATAGACCAGGATTTTGAATAGACGTTTCGGTGATCTCTCGATTCTGCCCAGACGGGAGTACGCGGCCTCTAATTTGCTGTAATCCATCCTTTCCAATACCGCGCTGAGTAGTCGCACCGAATCATCTGCCGGGATTATATCTCCGATGTCCATGGGTAAGACTAGTTGATATATGTTTCCATCTGTTGTATAATTTGCTTGTAATTTTTCAGTTAGCACAAACTGATTTTACAACAAAAAAATGGCTCCCGACTACTGTCGGTTGCCATTTTTTTGTTGTGAGGCTTTCCTAATGCGACAGCCCCATTGCTTCATTCCGGCCAAACAGTCACCGGCACAATAACTTTACGGTCTCCTTAGTTTAGCCCTGATGGCTCTGACAATTTCACGGGCAAACGGCCCCAGGTCATCCTCGGCGTAGGCCTTAAGTATTCCGGCCGCCACCTGACTGATGGCGCTTTTTATTACATCTGCGTTCGCATATGGCTGTGAGCGCAATGTTTCCTCAATCAGTACGGCAGCCGTCAATGCTTTTTCTGCCGCCTGTGTGTTGATATAGGTAACGGCATCAGCATTGCCGGTAACAATTTTACCCACCGGTGCAAAAACCTCCTGTACCAAGGCGGTAAGCTCGGCAGGCCGTTCATCGACAAGAATCACCGGCTCAGCCCCCATCGCTATTTCTTTTGCTTGCCCAATAAACTTGGCTCCAATACATTGGACTTGCGGGGAAGCCGTTGCCACAAGTACATGGCGGGCAACATTGGTAGCAACATTAATAATAATAAGGGCTCGCTCCATTTGATTAAAGTCTTTAATTAAACTGATAACCTCCCTGTCAGGGACTACCAAAATAATGGTTCCTAATTCTGCCAGCTCTTCCAGACTGGCGGCGGTGGGAATGCCAATCTCCTCTGCCACAGCCTGCAGCCGGCTTTCATCACGGTCAAAAATTTTAAGTTTAACATGACCGGATAGTTTTCTTGACAAGACTTTGCCCATTCGTCCTACACCAATTAAACCGACTTCTTTCATTCGCTTTTAGCCACCTCGTCTATCAGGTTACCTTCCTAGCTGTGTGTTCATACAATACAGTAAGCTCTTTTAATATATGTCTTGAAGCTATAGGTGGTGCACAACTGCGCCTACAGTAAGAAAAACCGCCGGCACAGTCCTTACAACATCAACATTAGTGAAGCGCAGGCGGATGTTAGGCATTAAACTTTCTTCATGCTTAATATATATTTAATAAATTGATAACATACTCACGCCTTGCTATTAGTACAATTTAATAAACAGCAATCAGCATGAAACCAATCAACATTCGCTTTCAATTATGAGTAGATAAAGAAGGGGGATTGCTTTTTGATTAAGTATTATGTGTTAGACACCAATGTGTTATTACACTCTCCCTATGCAATTACTGCTTTTAACGAACACATGGTAATCATTCCCGAAGTAGTGCTTGAGGAACTTGACCGGTTCAAATCCGAAACCAGTGAACGGGGTGCCAACAGCCGTCTGGTCAGCCGTATGATTGACAAGTTCCGGATCGAGGGTAATTTATTGACGGGCGTATCTCTCAACAACCAAGGCGGACTTGTGCGTATTGAAGCCAATCATCTCGATACCCATATGCCGCCTCACTGGGACAAACTAAAAGCTGATAACCGTATCCTGCAAGTATGCAAAGGGCTTGCCGAGGACAATTTGCCTACCGTGTTAGTCAGCCGGGATACCAATATGCGGGTAAAAGCCGCTATATTAGGCATTCAGGCCGAAGATTTCCGTAATGAAAAAGTCGCCAGCGTGGAAGAACAATACACAGGCCGCGCCATAGTGTATACCGCCTCCAACATCATTGATGCGTTTCATCAGGATGACGGCAATTATCTGGACCCAAGCGTGCTCCAGGTTTTTGACGAAGCCACCCATACTATGCTGCCCATCGAACTGGTAACCAATCAGTTTTTGTTAATTCGTTCCACCGATAACGACCGCCATACCGCCCTTGGGCGTTTTGACGGTCAAAAAATCGTGCATCTCAAATACCGCAGCCGTAATCCTTTCGGTGTTTCACCGCGCAATGTCGGGCAGGTGTTCATGCAAGAATGCCTGATGCTGAGCGCGGAAGAAGCACCGCTTGTTATTATTAAGGGCCCGGCCGGTACGGCTAAAACTTTCTATTCGCTGGCCGTCGGCCTCTATAACCATCTGGACTGCCGCCCCCGTGCCTACCACCATGTATTAATCTGCCGTCCAAATGTACCCATGGATGAAGATCTTGGTTTTCTTCCCGGCTCGGAACAGGATAAGATCGATCCCTATATGCGCGCTATTCGCGACAATCTGTTTACCCTCATGTCAAGTCACAACATGACTGAGCCAAAAGAAATTGAGCAAGCCGAAGACACGGTGCAAATGCTGTTTGATAAACACATTATTCAGACCGAAGCCCTGGCCTACCAACGTGGCCGCTCACTACAAAAATACTGGATTATTCTTGATGAAATGCAAAACTCTACTCCCCGCCAGGCCAAAGGAGTTATTACCCGTCCCGGCCTGGGCACCAAAATCATTCTCTTAGGCGACCCCGAGCAAATCGACCATCCCTTCCTGGACAGCCGCACCAACGGTCTGGTCTATGCGGCCGAGAAAATGAAAGGCAGCAAGCTGTGCTTCCAGGTAACCTTAGACCATGATGAATGCGAGCGTTCCCCCCTTGCCGCCGAAGCGTCATTAAGACTCTAAGAGAGTAAAATATAAAATCCCGCCCCTTTTCAGGGTGCGGGATTTTATATTAGACCAGCCACTGGACAACAGCCAATACCAGTCCGGCTATACCACCGACAAATACGCCATTAATCCGAATCCAGTCAAGATCTTCGCCAGCCTTGTCTTCAATAAATTGGTTAAGTTCCTCATCGGAAAGCTTACGCAGCGCACTGCCGGCAACTTGGCCGACAAGCGAATGCTCCTTATTGAAGATGTCGGTCAGCAACGTTTTCAAATAAGTTTCTGCCCGGTGCTGCAAAAGAGTGCTTTCCTTAACCTGCTGCCAATAACTTGCCAGTTGGCCGGCAAGCCAGTCAGCCACAGAGTCACGGTAAGCCGAAGGCCGCTTAAACGCCTCCAGTATCGCCTGCACCACCGCAGTCAAAGGTCCGGCAAACGAAGCCCTGGCAAGCTGGCCATTCTTCCAGTCATCAATAATGGCCGCCCACTCAGGTGTTTCCAGGTTTACGGACACCTCCTTAAGTTCTTCCTGAAACCACTGGCGCACAGGGTGCTCCGGTCCGGTCAATTCATCAACTGTACGAATAAGCTCCTCATGCAAAGCCGTTGCTGCATCCTCCAGGTTAATGCCGTCCATGCCCTCCAGTACCCCGGTAACCAGCGAAGCCAGCCAGTTCTTCTGAGCCGTGTTTTGTTTTAACTGCTCCAGATAGTTATAAATGGCCTCCCTGGTGCCCTCCTGCGCACACCTGACGGCAAGCTCGTTAACCACTGCCGTATAAAGCTCTCCTCCCTTTTCCTCCTGCAGGGTCCAGCGAAGCAGGGCAGCAGCCTGCGGGGCAGCCGACTGTCGTCTGAATATAACTTTAAGCAAACGTTCACCATATTTGCCAACCGCCCCGGGATCTATCGTCTGGGCCAGTTCTGCCAGCAAAGTATCCAAAACCGTTCTGACACCGGCTTTACTCATATGAGTTCCGGCATATGCCGTCAGTTTATCCAGAATATTAACCTGGTGAATCCGGTCGGCAATTGACTGTTTATTAAAGAAATCCTGCTCAATAGTACGGGTTAATGCCTCAATAATCCGGTCACGGTTGCGGGGAACAAGCGCGGTATGATAAGGAAATCCCAGCGGCCGGCGAAATAATGCCGTAACGGCGAACCAGTCGGCAACACCACCGGCCAGACTGGCTTCACTGATCGTTAACAAGGCGGCTGCCAGCTCATTGCCGGGATAATGATACTTTAACGCCAACGCACCGGCAAACAAACCGCCTGCTGCCGCAAGTACCGTATTGGCCTGCCGCTTAACCGGCCTCATGGCGTCACTCCTGCCACATAGGCGATCACAAATAAGATCATGCCCACAAAGCCCCCGACAACCGAACCATTAATGCGAATCATTTGCAAGTCATCCTTAACTTTATCTTCAATATAGTGCACCAGATCATCATTGCTGAAGCTTTCCAAATAAGCGCTGACAATCCGGCCAATTTCACCATGATTTTGGCCGACCCAGCGGCTGATCCAATCAGCCAGGTAATTATCAAAACCGGCCTGACGCTCCGGGTCGCCAACAAATTCATCGGCCAGCTTCATCGCCTGCCTAACCGCCCACTTACTGCCGCCGGCAAGCATCTCCGGCTGAGAAGCCGGCAGTTCTGCCAATTGCCCGGCAATCCTTACCACCAGTGGGCGGAGTTCCATTTCAGCCTTCTCAGCCAACACCGGATCTGTCTGCAAACCATCGGCCAGGGTGACCGCCCAGTCGCGCAACCGCTCACGCAGCGGATGCTCCTGGTCGTATATTGCTTCCAACCATGCCGCCGTTTTTTTCTGAATGATGACGGCAACGTTAACCGGATCAAGCTTTAATAATTCCTGCAATATCCATTTTACCAGCTTGCGCTCACCATGCCTGGCGGCATAGGAATTCAGCGCGCCGCGGTATATATCGGCAATCAGCTTGGTCATATACGGCTCACCCAGCAAGCGTTTCCCTTCAGTAATGAGAAAATCTATGCATTTATCCGCAAAGCCATGCTCTATCGACCAACGTAAAGCCTGACCGGCCAGCGGTGCTGCCTGCACACGCCCCGGGTGCTCTGCCAGCAGCCTGTCCAGCGCCGCTGACAGTTCTGCTGCCCGGATGCCGGTTGCCGCCTCCCGCAGCACATCTTCAGTTAATACCTGCAGCTGCTGCCTGGCCTCAGGCCTGTTGGCACAGCTCAGCAGCAGCCGGGCCAGTCCGGCTTTGGCCAGCGTGTCTTTGATATTGGCGGCAGTAATAATTTCTTCTTCTACCATAGCAACAATGGCGCTAAAAATGCGTTCACGATTTTTGGGGATAATGGCGGTACGGAATGGAATATTCAGCGGCCGGCGAAACAAGGCGGTTACTGCATACCAATCAGCCAGGCCCCCGACCATAGCCGCACCAAAGCCGCTATGCACCAGCCCGCCCCAAAAACTGTATTGCCAGGGATAACTCAGGCAAAACCCGGCAGCGGCAGCAGCCAGGGTTAAGCCTGCTTTACTGCTATTGTCAATACGCAAGCGATTCCCGTCCTTTACAGTTATTTAACAATTATAAAATCAACCGCTTAGTCATGAGCTTTACGGCCAGCGGCATTAACAAAGCCGCCAGCAGCACCAGCACCCCGGCATGCACCAGCAGGCTGGGATTACTGTTTCCCAAAACCAGCGCCCGACATACTTCCACACTGTGATAAATCGGATTAAACCAGGCTACCGCCTGTGCCCATCCCGGCATGGAATGGATGGGAAAAAATACGCCGGAAAAGAGATAAGCCGGTGTTAAAAACAAGGTTATGTAGTAATTAAATTTATCAATATTCTCAATGAGACCGGTATAACAAATGGCTAACAGGGAAAATGCCAGCCCCGGAATAGCCAAAAACAACGGAATCAATAATGCCCACCAGGACTGGACTTGCCCCAGGGCGGTAATGACTGTCAGAATAACCAGCCCAAACAGCATGCTCTTACAGGTGCCGTACAAAACATCGCCGGCAACAATATCGCGGACAGTAACCGGACCGGCCAGCATAGCATGAAAAGTCTTTTGGTAATGGAGTCTGACAAAACTGCCATACGTACACTCAAACGAAGCGGCAAACATGGCTGAAGAAGCCACCATTCCTGGCGCAATATACTGGATATAGGACAACCCGTCGATATCCCGGACAAAGCTCCCCAGTCCATACCCCATAGCCGTAAGATAGAGCAGCGGTTCAATAAAATTGAACATTACATTCGTAAACCATATCTTTTTAAACACTGCCAGGTGGCGGGCAAAAATCCGCAAAATGGCCATTATGCTTCGCCCCCTGAGCCGGTCAGCTTCAAAAACACATCCTCCAGATTGGACGGTCTGAGCAGGCAGGCATGCTGCGGCAGCCCCCACTCTTCCAGGCTGTGCCACAAGGCCTTCCCGTCGGCAGCATATAAAAAGAGACCATCCACCACCTGGATAACCTGACCGCCCCAGGCCGTAACCTTCTCCGCCAAACCGGCCGGCAATTCGCTTAGCGGCAGATGCACCTCAATCGCGTCAGGCAAAACATAGGTTTCAATCAAATGATGCGGGCTGCCTTCGGCCAAAATAATACCCTCATGCATGATGACCAGCCGGTCGCATAGCTGTACCGCCTCCTCCATGTAATGGGTCGTCAAAATCAGTGTCACACCACTGGCTTTAAGGCTGCGGAGCTTTTGCCACACCAAATGCCTGGCCTGAGGATCAAGCCCGGTGGTCGGTTCGTCCAGAATCACAATGTCCGGCTGGTTTATCAGAGCCCGGGCAATGACCAGCCGCCGCTTCAGGCCGCCTGACAAGCTTTCGATCTTATTATGCTGCTTATCTTCAAGTCCCATGAAATTGAGCAGCTCCTGTCCCCGCTTCCTGGACTCGGTGCGGGTAAGGCCAAAAACCACGCCATAAGCCTCCAGATTCTCAAGGACAGTCAATTCCACGTCCAAATTGTCCTCCTGGGGCACAACACCCAGCCGGGCCTTAATCGCCGGCGGCGTCAGTCTGACCGGCTCTCGAAACAGCCACAGCCGGCCCTCCTCTACCGTGGACATGCCATACATCATGCGCATGGTCGTAGTTTTACCCGCACCGTTATGACCTAAAAAGCCATAGCACTCTCCGGCCTGAATGCTGAAGGAAATGCCTTTAAGCGCCCGAAAGCTGCCATATGTTTTGCCAAGGTTTTCGGCCCTGACAATTTGTTCATTCATGCTATCATCCTTCCATAGAGAAAAAGAGCAGTGGTATTATTCTAATAATACCACTGCTCTCAAAAATTCACCACACTATGCCGGTTTTACTTACTAACATTGCCAATTATAATTGCCTCTCAAGACTGCCGGCGTACAAACACAATCCAATCGCCGGCCTGCTGATGTTGTTTCAGCAAGTCGGGTATATCAGCAGAATCCTCCAGATAAACAGGCGTAATAACGGCTATCCGCAAATCCGGCTGTAACAACTGCAGCTTTTCCACAACTCCCAGCCGCCATTTACTGTGAAAATCACCCTGGTAATGGATAATTTTATACTCAGGATGGGCCTGACGGTAGTTGGCAATACTCTCTGCCATCGTATCATCCTTCAGGCACTGCGCCTTATAATAATCCTCAAGTTTATCCGGGCTGACCGGCATTGTTCCCGCTTTACCGATTTCAGTCATATGGGCGAGAAACCGTTCCCGGTATTCCCCGTCCGGGGTAAGATGAAGCTGCGGCAGGTAACCCGTCATCTCTGGTGCGATTTGTGTCAGCGACCCGGTTTTGGCATACTGCGCCGCCAGTGTGCGGGGAATATTGGCCGCAATAACCGGCAGCGAGTTAACGCCGGCAAACGCCACTAACGGCCGGTAGGCTTCCTGATAATTATTCCACGGACGGGACTTGGCCAGAAACTCCTGTTCTGTAATTTGGCCTGCCAGATAGTCGTCAAGCTGGCCTTGCACATCACGCTCAAACATTTCCAAAGATACAGCAAGCCCGGGCTGGTGGGCAAAGGTACGTTGCAGCAGTTCCAGCTCCAGTGCATGCAAAACCGCATTATCGTGATACTCCCCGAACACCAGGACATCATACTGCTGAATGAGTCCGGCCATCGCTTCGACGGTCGTCTCCTGGCCGGCGACGGTATAAATCCGGTAATCGGCCTGAGCCGCCTGCACAGCATTGGGCATTGTCAGCAACACTATCACCGCCACAATATATTTTATTATACTCATCATAATGTAAAGGTCATGCCGGCATGGACCATGGATCCCATCAAATTAAGTTCTGCATCCTTCTTATTAAAGATATTCTTTACACCAAGCTGGCTGCTGAAATTTTCATTCCACTTTTTATTAACCGATACATTCCACAAGGCATAGGTTTTATGAATATCATCATTAGAGGAATACAAATAATCTTTCTTCCACTCGTTCCATAACACCGCACTGATACCATTTTCCCGGTTGTCATCATAATGTAGTTGTACCGTTCCCTGCTGCTTGGCCCGGCCTTCCAGCCGCTGCCCGGTCGTCCCGGTGGCATCCAGATAGGTGTAATTGAGCTTCAGCGTCAGCTTGTCCGTCAGCTTGCGGCCAATTTCAAACTCCACACCGTCAATGTCGGCCTTGTCCTCATTTAAATATTTTGAATCGGCACGCATTCCTACCCCCGGAACAAAAGACACCTTTGTATTCGTAGATATAAGGTCTTTCACATCATTAACAAAATACGATAATTTGCCAAAAGTGTTGCCTCTCTCCCCTTCGATAGCCAGCTCATAGCTGGTGGATTTCTCCGGTTTCAAATCAGGATTGCCGGTTACATGTACAGTCATACCTGCCATTCTTTTCGTCATTTCCATATACATGTCATCCAGAGTAGGTGCTTTAAAACCCTTACCAACATTTAGCTTTAAACGGGAATTGTCGTTCATTTTGTAAGTCATACCCAGTTTGGGGCTGACATTGCCGGAAAAGCGGTTGCTGTCGTCATACCGCACCGAAGGAATAACCAGCAGACGGTCATTGACCAGCCACTCATCCTGCACATAGATGGCCGAATAATCCATATCAGCTTCCGAACCTTGTTTGGTAATATTGCCGTAAGTAATGTCAAAAATATTATTACCGGTACCAATTCGCGTTCCCCGGTATTCTTCCTTTCGAATTTCACCGCCTGTTGTCAGTAAATGGTTATCAGCAATCTGCGTTGAAAGATGTCCTTCCAGGGTCCAGGTTTTACGCTTGGAAACATCAAAGTCTGTTAGTTGTCCGGTGCTATCTAAAAAGCTTTTATTAATTTTTTCATGTTCCCCATAATAAGTCCGTATTTGATAATCACCATTTTTAGCCTTACCGCGCAGCCCCAGGCTGAATTGGTCCCGGGTATTATCATAAGTGTCATTGCGAAGAGCCCCTGAGGTTTCGGTTGTGCGTCCCTTTAAATCCTCGCGCAATAAATTAATAGAGACATCAAGGAAGGTATCGTCAGATAAATCATAGGTACCTTCCAGGTTAAAATTGTCGCGCTGCCCGAATTGATTTTCAGCGGTACCATCATCATTAGTATAAGCATCGGTCTCAGTCCGGTCGGCACTGACAATCCAGGACCATTTGCTATTTTTGCCACTATCATAGCGAAGAAAATAATTTTCATTACCGACACTAAATTTATCACTGTAGCGCTGGGGGCTTAGGGAAAAAGTAAACTCTTCCTTCTCTGGTTTGCGGGTTATGATATTAATTACACCTCCCAAGGCATCTGACCCGTACATAGAACTGACTGGTCCCCGGACAATCTCAATCCGTTCAACATTCTCCATGTTAATCCGTTCCAGTTCATAGGAATTGGCAGTCGAATAACTGCCTTCTGAAACCAACCGTTTGCCATTGATCAGAATCAGTGAATGTCGTGTCGACATCCCCCGTACGGTTATATTACTGCCAGCCATCGCCGGAGCGGAAACGTTGATGCTGGTAGCCATCTGCAAGGCATCGGCCAAATTATGCGCCCCGATTTTGTCTAGATCCTCCCTGGTAATGACCTCAACAGCCGACGGGGTTTCTTTAATCTCCTGCTCGGTTCTGGTGGCTGTAATCGTTACATTGCGGGTATCAACGGCCTGTTCCTCCGCATAGACCGGCATAGCCAGTGCGGTTAATATCGACAGGCTCAGCAGCGTCAGCTTCCTGGGGCTTGTAAACACGTTTTTCATCACCACAACTCCTCATATAATTAGAATAAAAATAATAAAACTCCATGCGATATAAACCGTCATGGAGCTCACAGGCTCTCTTATGTTCCCGGTATCAGCCCTGGGCGGCGATAGGTTCCACTTCCACCGAATGGACTCCGTCCAGCAGGGCGTGCAGGCATTCTAATACCGATTGCGTAATATTCATATGCCAGAACTGTCCGGCTACCGTTAAGCGGACAAGGTCGGCCCGGCGCGTAATCAGGCCGCGTGACTCCCAAATATCCAGCAGGGCTTCCAATTCCCAGACAACGGCCCCATAGTGCCTTGCCAGGACAGGCAGACTTAAATATCCCCGCTCCAGCTGGCCGACAACCATATTATGCAGCTCACTGCCGTCAGGCTGCAGCGCCATCGCGGCAACAGGCTTATGCCCTTCCTCAATACTCTTGATATAAGCAGCCATATTCCGGTGCAAAAACATGGTTACGCCGCCGACATTGCCGCCAGCTCCGGCGCCAAACGGAATGACATTATGTCCCGCCTTGGTAAGGGTATTGTACAGGCTGCGCTCCCGGGTGGTTTTTCCCCAATGGCAGTTGCTGAGCCGGGAAAATATACCGGCCGACAAATTGGCCTCAGCCAGGGCAAACATTTCGGCCTGCTCGGCGGTGGTAGCTGCCGGCGGCAGTTTCCCGGCAGTAATCGCCTGCTGCAAAGCGCTGTTCGGATAAATATTAAGCTGATATAAGTCCAGCCCGTCAATGGCCGCCAGCTTCAGCAACCGGATGTCGTTGGCCCAGACTTCACTGGTTTGATGAGGCAGCCCGTACATCAGGTCAATAATAACCGTCGCCTGGTTATAGCCTGACAGCAGCTCCAGCTTCGCTAAAATGGTTTCCGTATCATCCATGCGGCCAACCGCACGCCGCACGCCGGTATCGAAGGACTGAACACCGATGGAAACGCGGTTTACCCCATGGGCCAGCCAGGCTTCTATTTTGGCCGGTACCAAATCATTAATCCGCCCTTCAAGTGTTAACTCATAGTCATTGGCCAGCGGCAGGCAATCCTGAATCGCCCCCAGCAGGCGGGAAACATTTTGCGGCGCCAGGGTACTCGGGGTTCCGCCGCCAATAAATACGGCATTGACCGGTCCACTGTCCAGATAGCTGCTGCCTTTACTCAGCTGCAGCTCTTTAACCAGACTGTCAATATACAGGGTTTCCATTTCCTCGTTCGAGTAATTCTGGAAAAAACCGCAATACAGGCAGCGCTGCCGGCAAAACGGGATATGAATATAGGCAACACGCTGTTCCGGTTTTACTTTTTGCTTCAGCAAAGATTGCCAGGTACTCTGCCAATTGCCTGGCAGCAGCGGCTTGCCGCGGACGCCGGCATGCACCACCCGGCGTTTTTCAAAGGCGGAGGTCAGCGGCTCACCGGCCGCAGTGCCAACAGTCAGAGCATATTGTTCGGAATCCATAGCAGTCAAAATTTGGTTTAATCTGTTTCCTCGCAAGCGGCAATCACCTCACTTTTCCCCGGCTGCTTGCAGCAGTTTTATTTTTATATCTGTAAATACCGCCCGTGCTGCCTGCAAGTCTCCGGCATCAGGATGTTTGGCGGCTTCCGCATAGCGCGCCAGCCGCTCCGGTGTAACAGCATGCGGATGATCTCCCGGCATTTTCTTAAACTGTTCTATTAAACGGGGGTCAATTTTTCCCTGGCAGATAAACGTTCCCACCAATTGGTTACTGGCATCCAGGAATGCAGCAGCATTCTTCAGGCTGTCAGCAGCATGCTCCGAATCTGGATAGGCGCCCAGCGTGGCAAATAAGGCAACAGGCTTGCCCTCAATGGTCTTAAGAAACTCCTGAGCTTTCTTATCAGCAGTTCCTTTATCCACCCAAAAGCCAACTGCCACAAAATCATAATCTGTCGGTGACGGCGCTGTCTCCACCGGAAACAAGCCGGCTTCCGGACCAAAAACCTCATGGATGGCTTCTGCCACCAGCTTGGTATTCCCGGTTAAACTTGAGTAAACAATTAATGTCTTCATCATAAAGCCTCCCGTAAATTTTTATTCACTATAATTTTTTAACCCCCGTGCCCCCCAGAGCAGCAATCCCAGGCCCATTAACCCCAATATTGCAGTACTCCCGGCAGCCTGACTGTCCCAGGCCGGCAGCCGCATCAGTTTATTGGCAAGGCTTAACGGCAAAACCGAGACAATGGTTTGCAGAGCGGGCGGCAGATTCTGAACAGGAAAAAACGAACCGCAGAAGAAAATCATGGGGGTAATAATAAAATTATTAACAAGCGATATGTCGTCCGGATCGGCAATGGCTAAGCCCAAAGCAACTCCCAGCGCCGCAAAGAAAAAAGCCGATAACAATATGGCGATTACAGCAATGCCGGACAGCGCCGGCACAGCAAACGCCAGCCAGGCGACAACATATACCAGCCCACCCATTAATACACCACGGGTTATGCCTGCCAGGACAATACCGCCGACAATTTGCAGCGCCGGCACCGGACTTAAAAAAACCGTCTGAAAGGTATGGAAATATAATCTCCCGGCACTTACCGACAAGGCGGTCTGCTGAAAAGAATTGAGCATGACTGTCAGGCTGACAATCCCGGTAGTCAAAAAAGGAACATAACCGCCGCTGACCTCAACCCGGGAACCCAGCCCCAGGCCAAAAGCAAATAAATAGATAACCGGAAACATCACTGCCGAAAAAACATAGCCCAGCTTGCCGATTTTTTTCTGCATTAACAGCATTTCCCGGCAGTATACCGCCCAATAGCCGCTCATGCCTGCCCCTCCCTGATTAAGCGGAGAAAAGCGGTTTCCAGTGTCGTCTGCTGATCATTGCCGGACTCAGCGTCAGCCAGTCGCTTAATGCCTGCCGGGGTATCAACAGCAACAATCTGCCCGGCTTTCAACAAGGCCACCCGCTGGCACAGCTGTTCGGCTTCCTCCATATAGTGGGTTGTCATAAAAATAGTGGTGCCGGCAGCCACCAGACCTCTGATCATGGCCCAAATATCCTGCCTGACATCCGGGTCAAGCCCGACTGTCGGCTCATCCAGCAGCAGCAGCCGGGGTTCGGGCAAGAGCGCCCGGGCAATTAAGAGCCGCCGGGCCATGCCGCCGGATAAAACACCCACCCGCTTACGGCACAGCTCTGTCAAATTGAACTTATGTACAAGCTCTTCCACCCGCTGCCGGGGTTTGGCAACCCCATACAGCCTGGCATAGGTGAGTAATGCCTCCTGCACCGTGAACTCACGTTCCAGATTATTTTCCTGAGCCACCAGGGCAATCCTTTGTTTCATGCCCTGCCGTTCCCCGCCTCCATCCCGGCCAAATATCGTCAGCTGACCACCGTCAGGGCGGCTCAGCCCGGCAACCAGTTTCATCAGCGTGGTCTTGCCGGCACCATTAGGACCAAGCAGGCCAAAGGTTTCTCCCTGAGCTACCGTTAAGGAGATACCGCGTAAAATCTCCTGCTTGTCATAGGTTTTGGCCAGCCGGTGCAGAACCAGGGCGGCCTCAGGCTCCCGGTGCGAGGCAAGTGTCGTGCGGGAAACAGACAAGATGTGAACTACCTCCTTGTTCAACCGTCATCACCGTGGTTTCAACCCCATACAAGGAACGCAGGTTTTCAGCGGTAAATACTTCTTTTATCGAGCCGTCGGCAAAAATCCGGCCGTCTTTAACGGCGATAATCCGCTGACTGAAGCGGGCCGCATGATTCAAATCATGCAGTACCATAACAACCGTAAGCTGCCGGTCCTGATGCAGTTTGCGAACCAGTTTCATTAATTCCAGCTGGTGATGCAGATCCAGGTAAGTTGTCGGTTCATCCAGCAGCAGCAGGCGGGGCTGCTGGGCCAGCGCCATGGCCAGCCAGGCCCGCTGCCGTTCACCGCCTGACAAGCTGTCCAGACGGCAGTGCTGCATTGCCTGCATACCGGTAGCTGCCAGCGCTTCGGCCATACAAGCCTGATCAGCGGTTGCCAGCTGTTCAAACATTTTTTTATAAGGCATCCGCCCATATGACACCAGATCATTGACGGTCATATCCCCCGGGGCATGTACTGTCTGAGGAAGAATGGCCATAATCCGGGCCACCTCCCGGGGCGGCAGGCTGTAAATATCTTTACCGTCTAAGAGGACAGTGCCGGCCAGCGGCGGCAACAACCGGCTCAACGCCTTCAACAGTGTCGATTTTCCCGAACCGTTGGGGCCGATTATCGAGATCACCTCCGGTTTATCAATCACCAGATCCAACTGCGGCGCAATTACCTTATGGCCATAGCCCAGCTTAGCGGCACGCACTTCCATAGTGTGATTGGTCAGGTTCATCGTCTCATCCCCTTTCGCAGCAAATAAATAAAGAACGGAGCTCCCAGAAAAGCCATAAAAATTCCCACAGGCACTTCCACCGGACTGAACAGCGTACGGGCCACCGTATCGGCGGCTACCACCAGCGTGGCTCCCAGCACTGCCGCGCAGGGCAGCAAATATTCGAAATCAGAACCCACCAGCATGCGGGTTATATGGGGAACAATCAGTCCGACAAAGCCTAACAGACCTGCGACACTTACGGCGGAAGCGGCCAGCAGCGCCGCCAGCACCACCAGCAAAAAGCGTGCCCTTTCTACCCTGATACCCAGTCCCTTAGCCACATCATCCCCTAATTGCAACGCGTTCAAATACCGGTAAGACAGTACCGCTCCCACTATGCCGATAATACTGTACGGCAAAATCATGCTGACATGATCCCAGCTGCGGCCCTGAAAGCCCCCAGCCATCCAGTTGACAACCCCCTGGACCTTATCGGAATGAAAAACCATGAGTGCACTCATGCCGCCGCCAAAAAAAGCCGCCAGCGCCACACCGGCCAAAATCAGCCGCAGCGGCTGCACCCCCCGGTCCCAGGACAATAAGAATACGATTGCGGCAGCCACCAGAGCGCCGCCAAAGGCCATCGCCGGTACCAGCGCCGTCAGTCCCGGCCACAAAATCATCACCGCCATAGCGGCCAGTCCGGCTCCCGCCGATACCCCGATAATACCGGGGTCGGCCAGCGGATTGCGCAGCACACCCTGCAGAATGCAGCCGGCCAGTGCCAGGTTTATCCCGGTCAAAGCTCCGACAAGTACCCGGGGAACCCGGATATTATAAATAATCTGGTAAACTTCCGTACCGGCCGGAGAGGCAAACACATTCCAGATGTCAGACATACTGACAGCCACGGCACCCACCCTGATGCCAATTAACAGCGCCAGAACCAAGGCCGCCAGCCCGGTAATACTGATAACCGCCCGTCGGGTCATCCGCGGATCTGCAGCCAATTCTCTCACTACTCAGCCACCTCCGGATATAAATGACCGGCCAAAATACTCATGGCTTCATCTACCTGAGTCCCGGGATTAACGGCAAACAGCTTGTACGGCAGCCGGTGAACCTGATTGGTAGCTACAGCCTTCAACCCGCGCCAGGCCGGGTGGCCGGCCAGCTCATTGCTGAACTTGTCGCTTACCTTATCATCAGGACTATGGGTGATCAGCAAAATCTTATCCGGATTCTGCTTAGCAATATACTCCATACTTAGCGGCACATAGCCCATATGACTCTGTCCGTCATCGCCCTGATCACCCAGATTAACAGCTCCCAGCCGTTTGACCAAATCACCGGTAAAGCTGCGCGAAGTTGCCATATGGAAACTTTCCGGCGACCCCCAGATAACGACAACCTTCGGTGCAGGGCGGTTTTTATTTTTATCAATTATGCTTTGATACCTTGACTGAATTTTGCCGATAACGGCGGCAGCCTGCTCCGGCTTTCCTGCTAAATCCCCATAAAACTGCAAGGTATCGATAACATGCTGATAGTTTTCCAGCGACTGCAGCAAAATGGGAATCCCCGCCTGATCCAGCACCGGAATCAGGTTATGATGAAAGGGCATGTTAACCCCCAAAATTAAATCAGGCTTAAGAGTAACAATTTGCTCAAGGTTGGGATTCGGCGTACTGCCAACAGCCGGCACGGCCGCTACCGCCTCCTTCACCGCCTGCGGCAAAGCTTCGGTACTGGGGCGCCCAACCACCGTCCCTCCCACAGCGTAAAATAACTCCAGGCTGGAAGCGTTCAGGACAATTACCCGTTCCGGCCGGCGGGGTATTTCCACCTGCCTGCCGGCGCTGTCGGTTACACGGTAGCGCTCAGACACCTGACTGGCTGCGGGCTGTGACTGGCCTTTCCATAAAAACCAGGCACAGGCAGTCAGCAATACAACCAGCAGGCCAAGTGTCAGTTTAGTAATAGTTTGACCCATATTTTCCCCTCATTTCTGCATTTGTCATGCTGTCATTCGATTTGATAGTCTATCGGAATATTCATGGCAATCATTTGCCCGGTGTTATGGGTAAACGGACAAACCTTCCGCACCAGCGCCAGAGCGGCCTCATCCAAAGCAGCTACCCCTGAGGAACGCAGCACCTGTACACTGGCCAGTTCACCAACCTCATTCAAACGCACCGCCACCGTGACCGTTCCTACCTGCCCCCGGCGCCTTGCCATATAAGGGTAATCCTTGCGTTTTTCAATTTGCTGGAGAAACGCATTAATAATACTGTCAAGCTCCCCGCCGCCAGGCGCCCTGGCAGCAGTCCTCTCTGAACCCGAACCGGCAGCAGGCTCTGCTGCAGTGCTTTTACCGCTGCCACCGGCACCTCCGGCAACCGCTGCTGTTACCACCGCACTTTCACTGCCCGCCAATACATGTCCGGCACGCGGGACAGCCACTTGTCTGTCCACAGGACTAACTGCCGGCCGGGAAACAACCGGCTTTGCCTGGGTCTCCTCCGGGCTCGCAGCAGGACTGGCAGGGGAAACCGCAGGCGCAGGCTCACTGCTTTGACTGCTGCTGCCTTCCACAGCCGTAAGTTCAATAACCATCTGCCGTTCCGGCAACGGCTGGGATTCTATATTGCCAAGCACCGCTACCAGTAAAATGCCGCAGAGCAGATGAGCGACACAAGATAAACTAAAGGCCTTATACCAACACATACCATAGGTCATCTAATCACCTCACTTCAATAAAACACGCCGCAACTCCCGCTTTGTCCGGCAATAAAAAAACTCCGTGCAATACTACCCGCACGGAGCTCTCGGCTCTCTGAAGATTATGTAGACTAAATTGTGTTACGCTTCCTCATTTACCAACTGCTGATCTTTGTTCCGGACTCTTGGCTGGATTTGCCGATATACTGAACAACACCGCAACGCGAACACTTGATTTCAACATCTTCAGCAATGCCGCGAAACAATAGTCGATTGCACCGAAAACAACGGACTTCCGGCAATCTTGATTTTGGCGGTCGCAAATTATTTAATTTAGTCTCCATGTGCACCACTCCAATAGATTGATAGAATACCCCTGTATCGAAAATAAAGCTCCGTGCCCGGTCTTAAGGTGCACGGAGCTCTCAGGCTCTCTTCTATAACCATTATATTGATAATGATTATCAAAGTCAACAGCTTTCTGAGAAAATTAAGTAAAAAAAATTTTTATTATTACTATACCTCTATCATCGGAAAAATCTCATAGCTTGGCTGGCTGTGCACCTCTTAATTTACCGTTTATTCTTGACAAAATCGTGTTTCTATTTTTATAATATTAATGAGAATGATTCTTAAAAAGAGAGCCTCGAGCTCCGCGATGAAATAGTATTTCACGCGGAGCTTATTTGTTTTAGCCGTTAACCGCTTCCCCCAATGCCTTCCGTCCTCATGAGGGAAGCTGAGCCTTGCACCGGCAAAGGTGCGTAATACATATCCTGGTAAATTTAAATAAAAAGGAGTAATCGCATGAAAACACAGCCTACCACCGGTAAAGTAAATACGGCAGGCTTCAGCGAATGCCGTTGTCCCAACTGCAACAGACTGCTTTTTAAAGGCCGGGTAAAATATGTTGAGATTCAGTGCCCAAAATGCCGTTTAGTGCAAACAATAAAAAAGGGAAGATCCCTGCGCCTTGTCGCGCTCAATCCCTCCAATGTCGATCTGTATTATGCTGCCGGCGGACAATTAATCGGCCGGCCCAGCACCACGGCCCTGCCTTCTGATTTGCTGGAAAAAATCAAAGATGTCCCGGAGGTTGGTGAAACACCCTGCCCGAATATTGATCAGATCATTGCCCTAAAGCCGGACCTGGTATTGGCAGCCGATACTCACGTAAAACAGCCAACCCTCTCGACCCTGGAGAAAGCCGGTATACCGGTATATCGCCAACGCTTGGACAGTTTCCAGGAAATCAGCCAGGCCTTGCGCTTTTACGGCGAATTAGCCGACCGCCCCGGACAAGCCAACGAAGTAATTGACCGCTTGGACAGCAAATTACAGCAGGCCCAGGAAAGAAGCAAAAATAAACCCTCCCCCCGGGTACTCACTGTCTGGGGCTCGCTGGAGAAATTGTATATGGCCCTGCCCAACAGTTTTACCGGTGATCTCATCAGCCGCCTCAACGCACTTAATGTGGCCGGTGACAGCGATAACCCGGCCACACAGTATGCGCCGCTGACACTGGAATTTGCACTGCAAGCTGATCCGGACCTGATTTTGCTGATTAATCACAGCGATGAAGCTAAGGTTGGCGATAAAATCCGCAATGAACTCATGCTTCACCCTGCCTGGCAAAAGCTTAAAGCCGTGCAGCAAAACCAGGTATATCAATTGCCCTATCAGCTGTTTGCGGTTAATCCGGCCAGCCGGGCGGATATGGCCATAGATTTTCTGTCAAATTTATTTTATCCTGAGCCTCATTACTGATGAAGGTCATGAAGTTATATTTATTCACTAACGTACTGTTCCGAATAGCAATAAAAGTCCACCGATCACCGGAATAGTTACCATCGTAGTTTTCAAAATAACGGGAGATAACCGTCTGGTAAACTTCGCACCGATATAGGTTCCGGTCATCAGCCCGGCAATAACCTTAGCTAATAAGCTAAAGTCCAAATGACCGTTAATAAGGTAACCTAGTCCACCGAAAAGGGCAATAGGTAAAGAAATAAGCATGGTTGTGCCTGCCGCCTGGTGAACCGGCATATTGAAAACAGTTAACAGTCCAATTAAAATAAACGGCATACCGCCTATCCCGAAGGTACCGGACATAATTCCTGAGACTATACCCACCGCGCTGGCGGCCCCCCAATACCGAGCCCCGGTTGGCGCCGTGAATCCTTGCGCAAAGGATTCTATCCATTCTGGGAAATAAACCCTGATCGCAAGCAAGAAAGCCGATAGAAACAGCATACCGCCAGTCAGCCATTTCAGGTCACCGGCTGGCAGCAAACCAGCGAGCTTTGCTCCCAAAAGCGCCCCTGCTGCGCCAAATATGCCGACAACAACCCCACATTTTACAACAACATTATCCTCCCGGTAATGGCTGTACGTGCCTGAAACTGTTGTAAACACCATCGCCCCCAGAGATGTCCCCAATGCGGTATGAAGCGGGATGCCGAACATTACGGATAAAACCGCAATGACGACTCCCGCTCCCCCAGCACCAACAAAGCCAAGCATCAGTCCCATGATGAGCATTACAAAAATAATCAACATATATTTTCCTCACTATTACAATAAAAGACGGCTGCTGGCTGCCGCCTTTTATTTTTTTATTGGGCTTACTTAGCGCAATAGCCCCTTTATTTTACCTCCACATAGGCATCCATGGTTCCGCCGGGAGCAATCATCGGCGTAACCAAATCGTCGGTGGCGATATTGGCCACAATCAGTGACGGACCCGGACGTTCCCAGGCGGCGGCAACCGCCTGACTGAATTCTTCCCGGCAATTGGTCACAGCTGCCGGAATGCCGAAAGCAGCGGCAAAAGCCGAAAAGTCCATCGGCGTAGGCAGCAGCGAAGCCGAATAACGCTGTTCGTAAAAGCAGTGCTGCAGTTGTCTGACCATACCCAGACTGTGGTTGTTAATCACAATGGAAATGATGGGCAGACCCTCTGCCGTTACCGTATACAGTTCGCAGCCGGTCATCTTCAATGCGCCGTCACCGACAATATGGACCACCCGTTTATCCGGCCTTGCCAGTTGTGCTCCCACCGCCGCCGGCAAACCAAAGCCCATGGCCCCCAGACCGCCGGAAGTCAGAAACCCGCGCGGACTGTTTACCGAAAGTTTCTGCGCGGCCCACATCTGGTGCTGGCCGACATCGGTTACATAGATTACCCCTTTGTCGCCCAACTGGCGGTTGAGCTCGCCCATAATCTCCTCGGCGGTGAAGGCCGCCCCGGCGGCAGTCTCCCGATACATGGCCTGCCACTTGCGGATGGTTTCCCACCAGGCTGGCCGTTCTGCCGGCTTTACTGCCTGACAGATGCCCGTAAGGATGGCATTCATTTCACCAACCAGCGGCACGGTTGCATCCACATTCTTGTGAACTTCCGCCGGATCAATATCAATGTGAATAATGGTTTTACCGGCAGCATAGCTGGCGCGGTCACCGGTTACCCGGTCATTGAAGCGGCTGCCGGTAACGATAAGCACATCGGCCTCGTGTACAGCCTGATTGGCTGATTTCAGCCCATGAAGACCTGTCAGACCCAGATGGTTGGGATGAGTTCCGGGCAACGCGCCAATGCCCATCAGGGTGGTGACTACCGGCAAGCGGCACTGCTCGGCAAACTGGGCGAGTGTGCCGGCAGCATTGGCGCTGATACAGCCGCCGCCGGCAATAATAACCGGCCGCTCAGCCGCGCTGACGGCAGCCGCCGCTTTAGCGATAAGCTCCGGCAAATCCGGCGACTGCCTGACAAGCGTCTGCCGCTGATATTCGCTGTCAAACTCAATAAAGTCATAAGTATTGCTCTGAATGTCACGCGGTATATCCACAAGCACCGGTCCGGGCCGTCCTGAGCGGGCGATGGCAAAGGCCCGCCGCAGGGTTTCTATCAGCTTGCCGCTGTCCTTGACCAGGAAGTTATGTTTGGTAATCGGCATAGTTATACCGGTAATATCAATTTCCTGGAAGGCATCACGGCCTATCAGGCTGGTTTGTACTTGCCCGGTAATAGCCACTACCGGTATGGAGTCCATAAAAGCAGCCGCCAGACCTGTCACCAGATTGGTAGCCCCCGGACCGGAAGTGGCAATACATACTCCTGCCCGGCCGCTGGCTCTGGCATACCCGTCAGCAGCATGGGCGGCTCCCTGCTCATGTACTGTCAGCACATGACGGACAGGTGAGCCATAAAGTGCGTCATACAGCGGCAAAATGGTTCCCCCGGGATACCCGAATACCGTATCTACACCTTCTCTAACCAGGCATTTAACGATGGCTTGCGCGCCTGTCATGTGCATAACATCACCCCAATCTATCGATTACTTGTTGCCGCATTTCATCGGTCGATACTTTGGTAAAGCCTTGCTGATAAATATCAGCTGTACGATAACCGTCAGCCAATACCCGGTCAACGGCTTGTTCAATCATGGCGGCGGCCGCTTCCTGTTCCAGTGAATACCTGAACAGCATGGCTGCCGACAAAATGGTTCCTAACGGATTGGCAATCCCCTTGCCGGCAATATCAGGCGCCGAACCATGAATGGGTTCGTACAAGCCGGTGCCGTCTCCCAGGCTGGCTGACGGCAATAAGCCGATAGAGCCTGACAGTACCGCGGCCTCATCACTTAAAATATCGCCAAACAGATTACCGGTAACAATTACATCAAAGCTGCCCGGATTCAGCACCAGCTGCATCGCGCAATTGTCCACATACATATGCTCTAACTTCACTTGATCAAAACCGGCTGCCACCTCAATAGCCACTTTGCGCCACAGGCGGGATGCCGCCAATACATTGGCTTTATCTACAGACATGACCCGGCCTTTGCGCCCAAGAGCCGCCCGGCAGGCCATCCGCACAATGCGTTCAATCTCAGGCCGGCTGTACATTTCCTTGTCCCAGGCCTGTTCCACACCGTCAACCACAGCAGCTTCCTGACGGTCGCCAAAATAAATTCCGCCGGTCAGCTCACGGACAATAAGAATATCCACAGCACTGACGATCTCCGGTTTTAACGGCGACTGATTGGCCAGTGCCGGAAACACTTTAATTGGCCGCAGGTTCGCATAGAGTCCAAGCTCCTTGCGCAAACCCAGAATGGCCTTTTCCGCTCTGAGCTCGGGCGCGACATGATCCCATTTCGGACCGCCGACAGCACCTAACAACACGCCGTCGGCCTTGCGGCATGCCGCTACCGTTTCCTCCGGGAGCGGCATGCCATATTCGTCAATGGCGGCCCCACCGGCATGCTTGCTTTCATAGGTAAAACTAAATCCACATTTAGCCGCAGCCGCTTGCGCCACACTCAGCGCTGCAGCGGTAATTTCCGCACCAATACCGTCACCGGGAATAACTACAATATGCTTGCTCATGGTTACCCTCCCTAACCCATTTTGGGAAGAGAGATTGCCACACTGTCTTCCCGCAAGAAGCTCTACAGCCGGTCATTGCGTGGAAGTACAAGGCAATCTCTCTTTTAGTTGTTATTTCTCTAATTTCTTTTTTGTATAGCTAACCAGGCCGCCAGCCTGGGCAATCTCCTGAATAAAGCCAGGCAGCGCAGGTACGGTGAAGCTTTCACCGGTATTTGCGTTTTTAGCAACCCCGGCAGCCAAATCTACCTCCAGCATGTCGCCGGCCTTGATATTAATCTCGCCTTCCCCCAGTTCAATCAGCGGCAGGCCGATATTAATGGCATTGCGGTAAAAGATCCGGGCAAAGCTTTCGGCCACCACACAGGCAACACCGGCGGCCTTGAGTGCCCCTGGCGCATGTTCCCGGGACGAGCCGCAGCCAAAATTCTTGCCGGCTACAATAATATCCCCTTGCTGTACCCTGCCGGCAAACTCAGGGTCGATATCTTCCATGGCATGGGCTGCCAGTTCTTTCATATCAGCCGTATTCAGGTACCGGGCCGGAATAATTACATCGGTATCTACATTATGGCCATAGCGCCATACTTTTCCGGAAAACCTCATCATGCTACCTCCTCTGGGCCGGCAATTCGCCCTAATACGGCACTTGCCGCCGCCACCGCCGGACCGGCCAGATATACTTCACTGTCAACATGCCCCATCCGTCCGCGGAAATTGCGGTTAGTAGTAGCCACCGCCCGCTCGCCTTTGGCCAGGATGCCCATATGCCCGCCCAGGCAAGGTCCGCAGGTTGGTGTGCTGACAACCGCGCCGGCTTTGACAAAGATTTCAACATAACCTAATTTTACGGCTTCCAAATATACAGCCTGACTGCCGGGAATGATAATGGCCCTGACATCCTCATGCACCTGATGCCCGTCAATAATGGCCGCAGCCTGCGCCAAATCTTCAATCCGCCCATTGGTACAGGAACCGATAACCACCTGATGGATCGGCGTGGGCGCTATATCACTTACCGGCCGGACGTTTTCCGGTAAATGCGGCAAGGCAACCACCGGTGTAAGCTCACTTAAGTTAATCGTCACCGTCCGGACATATTCGGCATCCGGGTCGGCAGCCACCGGTGTATACGGTTTTTTAACCCGTCCGTCCAGATATTGCCGGGTGATAGCATCTACCGGAAAAATACCGTTTTTGGCCCCGGCTTCAATCGCCATATTAGCAATTGTCAGCCTATCGGTCATGGTCAAGGAAGCGATGCCTTCACCGGCAAACTCCAGCGACTGGTAACGGGCGCCGTCAACACCAATCATGCCGATCAGCTTTAAAACTACATCCTTGCCTGACACCCATTTAGCCAGCTTGCCTGTCAGTTCTACTTTAATGCTTGCCGGCACTTTGAACCAGGTCTCGCCTGTCGCCATGGCACAAGCCATGTCTGTCGAGCCGACCCCGGTGGCAAAGGCGCCAACAGCACCGTAGGTACAGGTATGAGAGTCGGCACCAATAATAATTTCACCAGGAGCCACCAGGCCCTGCTCCGGCAGCAATACGTGCTCAATCCCCATGCGCCCCACTTCAAAGTAGTGGGTAATATTGTGTTTTCTGGCAAATTCGCGCATGGTCTTGGCCATTTCGGCTGATTTAATGTCTTTGTTGGGCGTAAAATGGTCAGGCACCAACGCAATTTTATCTTTATCGAAAACTTTGTCACTGATTTGCTCAAATTCCTTGATAGCCGGCGGTGTTGTAATATCATTACCCAGCACCAGATCCAGTTTGGCCTCAATCAATTGGCCTGGCTGCACTTCCGGCAAACCGGCATGGGCAGCAAAGATTTTTTCCGTCATCGTCATAGGTCTGGCCATATACATTACCTCCCAGCAGCCTGCTGAATGTCGGGAAACCCGCAAACAGCCAGCATTTTGTTTATTGCATTGACATAAGCTTTAGCACTTGCTTCGATAACATCGATGGAAAGACCCCGGCCGCTAAAGGTACGGCCATCCTGTTCAATCCATACTGTGGCTTCCCCCAGCGCGTCCTCGCCGCCGGTTACCGCTTTCAGTTGGTAGTCATGAAGGCCGACAGGGAAGCCTACGGCCTGCTCAATGGCCTTGAAAGCAGCATCTACCGGGCCGGTGCCGCAGCTGGCGGCTTCACAGATTCCCGCACTTGTCCTGAGCTGCACCGAAGCTGTCGCCACCATCTTGTTGCCACTGGCTACATGATGATATTCCAGCGTATACCATTCCGGCCGGACAGCTGCCTTTTCGACAATAAGGGCTTCAATATCTTTATCAAATACCATCTTTTTGCGGTCAGCCAAATCCTTAAACTTGACAAACAGCTGATTAATGGCATCGGCGTCAAGCTCATAGCCCAGATATTTCAGGCGTTCTTCAAACGCATGGCGGCCGGAATGCTTGCCAAGAACAATCGCACTGCGGCTGACGCCTACCGATTCGGGGCTCATAATTTCGTAAGTCAGCGGGTTATTCAACATACCGTGCTGATGAATTCCCGATTCGTGAGCAAAAGCGTTGTCGCCCACCACCGCTTTATTCGGCGGTACGGCAGTACCTGTCAGGGTGCTGACAAGACGGGAGGTCCGGTAAATCTGCCGGGTATTGATATTGGTCAGAGCATGATAGTATTCGCGGCGGGTATTAAGCGCCATAACCAGCTCTTCCATGGCGGCATTGCCTGCCCGCTCTCCCAGACCGTTTACCGTACATTCCACCTGTCCGGCACCGGCGGCAACCGCTGCCAGCGAGTTCGCCACCGCCATGCCAAGATCGTCATGGCAGTGCACGCTGATAGTTGCCTGATCAATATTGGGTACATGTTCACGGATATAAGTGATCAACGCGCCGAACTCAGCCGGCGTGGTGTAGCCTACAGTATCGGGTACATTGATGACATTGGCACCGGCTGCAATGACCCGCTCGTACACCTGACACAGGAAATCCCAGTCAGAGCGGGATGCGTCTTCTGCTGAAAATTCAACATCAGACACCTTGTCTTTGGCATAACGCACAGCTTGCTCGGCCCGTTCCAGCAGTTGTTCTCTTGTCAGTTTGAGTTTGTGCTCCAGATGAATGTCACTGGTGGCAATAAAGGTATGAATTCTTGGCCGCTCGGCCTTGCGGACAGCCTTATACGCAGTTTCAATATCTTTTTCGTTGGCGCGGGCCAGCGCGGCAATGATCGGGCCTTTGACCCGGGCGGCAATCTGGCTCACTGCCTCAAAATCACCAGGCGAGGCAACCGGAAACCCGGCTTCGATGACATCAACATTAAGTTTGGCCAGTGCTAGAGCGATTTCCACCTTTTCTTCTGTCTGCAAACTGACTCCCGGCGTTTGTTCGCCGTCACGGAGGGTAGTATCAAATATCTGAATGCTCCGAGTTTCCATGTCACATTACCTCGCTTTCATTATTTAATATTTACTGACTCCAAAGGAGAGTTATTTTTGCAGCCAGGACATCATTTGACGCAGTTCTTTGCCAACGGTTTCAATTTTGTGGCCTGCTTCCTGGCGGCGTTTGGCATTGAACATCGGGCGGTTTGCCTGATTTTCCACGATCCAGTTGCGGGCAAAGGTACCGTTTTGGATTTCAGCCAGAATCCGTCTCATTTCGGCGCGGGTTTCCTCGGTAACAATCCTCGATCCAGTTACATAATCGCCATATTCGGCAGTGTCACTGATCGAATGACGCATCTTGGCCATGCCGCCTTCATACATGAGGTCAACAATCAGCTTCATTTCATGCAAACATTCAAAATAAGCGATTTCCGGCTCATAACCGGCTTCCACCAGGGTATCAAAACCGGCTTTAATTAATTCGGTTACCCCGCCGCACAGTACGGCCTGTTCACCAAAAAGGTCGGATTCGGTTTCATCTTTGAAGGTGGTAACAAGTACACCGGCCCGGGCGCCGCCGATGCCTTTCGCATACGCCAATGCCAGGTCCTGGGTGCTGCCGCTATGATCCTGATACACGGCCATGAGGCAGGGAACGCCTTTACCTTCAGTAAATACCCGGCGTACCAGATGTCCTGGTCCTTTCGGCGCAACCATAAATACATCCACATTGGCAGGAGGAACAATTTGGCTAAAGTGAATGTTAAAGCCATGAGCAAACGCCAGAGCAGAACCGGGTTTCAGGTTCGGGGCGATTTGTTCGGCATATACCTTGCCTTGTTTTTCATCAGGAATAAGAATCATGGTGACATCGGCATTAGCTACTGCCTGGGCCACATCAGTAACCGTCAGACCGTCTTCGCGGGCTTTGGCTGCCGATTGGCTGCCTTCATGAAGACCGACAATAACTTTAATGCCACTATCTTTCAGGTTAAGCGCATGGGCATGGCCTTGGCTGCCATAACCAATAATCGCTACTGTTTTTCCTTGGATAAGTTCCCAGCGGGCATCTTGTTCATAATACATTTTGCTCATAATTTTTTCTCTCCTCATGTTCATATATTGTATTTTCCCCCCGTTCCAGCGCTACAAGGCCGGTCTGGATGGTTTCCAACAGTCCGTAAGGGGCCAGAACCTCTGTCAGGGCATTCATCTTACTATCCTCGCCGGTTACTTCCAGCGTGATGGTGCTGCCTGAGATATCGATTACATTAGCCCGGAAAACTTCGGCCAGCTTAAGGATTTCGGAGCGGTTGTCGCCGGCTTTAACCTTAAGCAGCGCCAGCCCCCGAAAAACGGAATGATCAGGCGGCAAAATCTGCACAGCTACCACTTCCACCAGCTTTTCGATTTGTTTTTTCACCTGGTCAATAAATGCATGATTCCCACGGACGGCTACTGTTATCCGGGAATACTCGGGGTCTTGGGTAACACCTACGGTCAGACTGTCGATGTTAAAGCCCCGCCGCGAGAACATACCGGCGACTCGGACCAACACCCCGGGTTGATTGTGTACTAATACCGAAAGAACGTTAGACTGCACAACTTCCACCTCCATGTATGCTCCTCCTTAAAGTTTTAAAATATAAAACGCCCCTATGGCAGATATATCAATCTGTCCATAGGGGCGCTAAACGCGCGGTACCACCCTACTTTGGGCTCATTTAGCCATGACGTTATTCATGGCTACCGGATAACGGCCGGTACCGCCACTGTCTAGTGCGTATTGCATACATACGCAGGTCAACAGCAGAGTTCCTGGGCGAGTATTGCTTAGACCACTGCACCGGTTCACACCAGCCACCGGCTCTCTGGGCAGGATGTTAAGCTTGCTCCCAATCATCACTATTATCACTATTTGCGCAAAAAGGTTATAAAAATACCCTGCACAAAAAGTCTCACTTGTAAAAAATAAGAAACTTTCCGCAGAGTCTTTTATTCTCACGGTGTAGCACACGGTTTAATGTGCTCTGCGTCGCTCGGCCCAGTCCTGTCAATCAGCGGAACCCTAGACGCACTTCCTTACGCATAATGTAATTCTGTATACATTATGCCAGGACTAATGTGTTTTGTCAAGGAGTTTTTTTTAGGTTTTGCAGTTATTTGTAAAAGCGGGATTGCCACGCCGGCGCTCGCAGTGACAATGGACAATCACTGCAAGCAGCGCGAAGCAATCCCGCTTTTTGTAATCCGCAGCAGACATTACCAGTAAAAGTTAGGGGTAGCACCCGCATCTTCCCGGTACGGTTCGGTCGCCTTGCCTTCACCGGCAATCAAACGTTCGGCCAGCTCCAAATTATCAACCTTTAAGACCACCCGTGCAGTATCTGTCGAAGTAGCCGCAAAAGCATACACATATTCAACATTGATTCCGGCCGCACTTAGCTTACTGACATGTTCGAACAAGCTCCCCGGCGTATCGCTTAACACAATACTTAACACCGGTGTAGCCTTAACCGTAAAACCGGCACCGCGCAATATCTGTTGTACCTTTTCCGGCTCATTAACAATAATTCTTAAAATCCCAAAATCCGCCGTATCGGCAACCGACATTGCCCGGATATTACTCCCATGAGCATGAAGCACACCCAGGACTTCTGCCAGTTTGCCAGGCTGGTTTTCCAAAAACAGCGACAATTGTTGAATAATCATGCTGTACCTCCTTAATAGTTTTTATATTAATCAAAGTTTCCGCTTATCCACAACCCGTTTAGCTTTGCCTTCGCTGCGCTCAATGGTTTTAGAACCGACAAGGCGAACACTGGCGGACACGCTAAGAACACTGGCCAGCTCTGCCTTAATTTTAGCCTCCAGCACTTCTAAACCGCGCACTTCGTCAGAGAACATCTCATCGGTAACTTCAACAAGTACGGTGAGATGATCCAGATTATCTTTGCGCTCAACAATTAACTGATAATGCGGCGAGGTTTCGCCGATACCCAAAAGCACACTCTCCACTTGCGAGGGGAATACATTAACCCCGCGAATAATGAGCATATCGTCACTGCGTCCAAGCACCTTGCTCATTCTGACCAAAGTCCGGCCGCAAGTGCATTTTTCCCGGTGGAGGACACTCAGATCCCGCGTACGGTAGCGGACCATCGGCATGCCTTCCTTGGTGAGAGTGGTAATAACTAATTCACCTTTTTCGCCGTCAGGCAGCACTTCACCTGTCAACGGATTGATAATTTCCGGATAAAAATGATCTTCACTGATGTGCAAACCATTCTGAGCACAGCATTCGATGGCGACACCCGGCCCGATAATCTCACTTAAACCATAAATATCAATGGCTTTAATGCCCAGCTGGGCTTCTATCTCCTGGCGCATTTGCTCAGACCAGGGTTCAGCGCCAAAGATGCCTACCTTAAGCGAGGTCTCGCCCGGCTCAATCCCCATTTCGCGCATGGTCTCGGCAATATACAGGGCATAAGAAGGAGTACAGGCTAATGCCGTTGTGCCGAAGTCTTTCATTAGCGCAATTTGCCTGGCAGTATTGCCGCTTGATATAGGAATTACCGAAGCGCCTAAAAGCTCTGCTCCATAGTGAATGCCCAGTCCTCCGGTAAATAAACCGTAACCGTAAGCTACCTGAATGCAGGACTGTTTGCTCAGACCTGCCGCCACCAGGGATCTGGCCGCAACTTCAGACCAAATGCCAATATCCCGTTTAGTATAACCAACAACAGTAGGTCTGCCGGTAGTGCCACTGGAAGCATGAATCCGGATAATCTCCGACATAGGTACCGCAAACAGGCCATAGGGATAATTGTCACGCATATCCTGTTTCGTTGTAAACGGAAGTTTAGTAATATCCTCCAGGCTGCCAATATCTTCAGGAAGCAGGCCTGCTTCCTGCATTTTCGAGCGATAAAACGGCTGCTGCCGGTATAATCTATCGACAATTTCCTTTAGCCGTCCAGCCTGCAACTTTTGTCTTTCCTCCCGCTGCATGGTTTCCGCCGGTTTGTTCCAATATGTATTCATGTATTATTCTCCTCCTGAAATAATAAAAAAACCCCGCAAAAAGTCCTTGGCAGGAACTTTCCGCTAGGGTTTTTTGTACCCACGGTGTGACCCTCCGGGCCCTGTGCCGCTCGGACCAGGCGCAACGACAATTGCCGGAACCCTAGTAGTCCGCCAAGCCCAAATCCACAGTGTTCTTGTCGCGATATTTCCCGCCCAGCTTCGTTAGCCCACGAGGGGCATAAGGGCAACATCAGTTTCTGCTGTCGCTAGCGCTCGGCACAAACCGTGTTTACTTTATCGTCACCTTACATATGTCCAATATGCGCGGCTCCTCCGCCTTGCTGGACGGAAACTCCCGCGCAATTCATCCTATGGCTTTAGACCTGACGGACTACTAGACACACTTCCCTTATTACAATTGTACAAGTTTGAAAATATTTGTATACTGTATTTTGTGAAATATGATACCAGTTGTCGCGGACAAAGTCAAGCACTATTTGTCGACACAAGCCACGGCAAGTCCCGCCGCTGCTCCGGCAGGAGATACCGGCAAGCAGCTCAGTCCTGCCTTACTGTCTTCATTTGCACCGGCAGCCTTTTATTGGTATTATAGATTTAGGGACCGAATGTTGTTAATGAGGTGATACTTTATGAAAAAGACTGTCGCATTGATAGCGCATGACCGTAAAAAAGAAGAAATGCTAGCCTTTGTTTTGGCAAACAAAAATCAACTGGCACTCTATGACCTAATTGCCACCGCGACTACCGGTAAAATCATCAAAGCAAATGCAGGACTCCCTGTTACCACCTATTTGTCCGGCCCGCTTGGCGGCGACCAGCAGATTGGCTCCCGCATAGCCTGCCAGGAAGTCGATGCCGTTATCTTCCTGCGCGACCCCCTGACCGCTCAACCGCACGAGCCGGATATTACCGCGCTGCTGCGAGTCTGCGATGTACACAACATTCCGGTCGCCACCAACCTGGCAACTGCCTGCCTCGTTTTACAAGGCTTACACTGCCAGTGAACTTGTTTCAGCAAAGCTGAACTCCCGCCGCCTGTAGAGGCGGGAGTCTTGAGTCAGTGTATAAGATAGTACCTATCGCAAAAGCAATACGGCTTGCACCGTTGCCAAAAGGCCCGGTGCAGGCCGTATTTTTTGCTCTTAACCGAATATATAAGTTTTGCGCGCCGCCGGCGCTTACCCTCCGCTTATGCATAACGGCCATAAGGCCGCATCAGCGGATTTTCTTATCCATTATTTGTTGTTTACATAAATACTTTACTATGATATTATTGAATGGTACTTGCAATAAATTATCCGACGGCTAATCCGTTGCCTGCGGGCGTTATACGCCAAAGTACAGGAGGCAAACGGCTCAGTCTACTCTAAAATAATAAGGAGGCGCGAACATGAAACGTTATACACATCAGATAGCTGCGGTGTTGCTCTTCACCTTTTTCTCTACACTGTTCATTCCGGTAGCGCCTGCTCAGGCGGCTCAGGTAACCAGTCCTACAACTTCTACCCAAAGCAGCAGCGGCGGTTCCAGCGGTTTTATCAACATCCTGCTGGCACTCCTTTTAGGTAAATTCCTCGGTACGTCCAATAGCAGCAATACCAGCACCGATACCATTTCTTCTGTCCTGGGTGCGGCTGCCGGTTCTAAAACAACCGGAACCGCGAACACCAAGGGCGCGGATATTGTCAAAAACGCTCAGAAATATATGGGAGTTCCCTATGTCTGGGGCGGTACTGTCCCTACCGGCTGGGACTGTTCCGGTTATACGCAGTATGTTATGAAGGAAAGCGGCATTACCATTCCCCGTACGGCTGCCGAACAGTTTGCTAAAGGTGTTGCCGTCAATAAGAATGATTTACAAGTAGGCGATATGGTGTTCTTTACAACTTACAAGCCAGGCGCATCCCATGTAGGCTTCTATCTGGGAGATAACAAGTTTATTCATGCCAGCTCGGCTGCCAAAGAAGTAACCATCAACTCTCTGACAGAAACGTACTACGCGGAACGCTATATTGGCGCCCGCCGCTATTAAGACACCCATCGCAAAAGGCCATCCCAATTCGGGATGGCCTTTTTACCTATAATATAGTATAGTATAATTAGTCATCTCTATAGCAAGGGGTTGGTTATTTGTCACTTTCAAAATACGAGATATTCAGCACCATTGTTGAAGTTGGCAGCCTAACCAAAGCCGCGGAAAAGCTCAATTTAACCCAGTCAGGAGTCAGTTATTCCATTTCTACTCTTGAGTCGGAATTGGGGTTTTCTTTACTGAAGCGCGACCGGTCTGGAATCAGCTTAACAAGTAATGGCGAACGTATTCTCAGGCATGTCAGCAGAATTTTGCATGAAGAAGAGCTTCTGCGGCAGGAAGTAGCTGCCATCAAAGGCTTTGATACCGGCACTGTCCGTCTGGGGACCTTATCCAGCGTCTCCATGCAATGGCTGCCTGGCATTTTCTCAGAGTTCAGTGAAAAATATCCGCAAATTGAAGTAAAAACCTATCTAGGCTGCTACGATGAAATGAATGACTGGCTGTCAAACGGGACGGTAGACCTCGGTTTTGTGTCACTACCCACCTCCAAGCCTTTTGAAACCATACCCTTAAAAAAGGACAAACTGATGGTCGTGTTGCCGCCAAATCACCCACTGCGGCATGAAAAAGCTATTTCCTATGCACAAATCAAAGATGAATCCTTCATTATGCCGCAATGGGGCAGTGATGATAATATTAGACGCCTCTTAAACGGTAACAAATTGAACCTGCAAGTCAAATATGAGTTAATGGAAGAGCGCACTATATTTGCTATGGTACAGCGGGGCTTGGGAATCAGTATCCTGCCTGAACTGATTTTAGTTAATGTACCTGACAATATTCATATTATAGATTTAAAGGAGGCCGAGTACCGTATCCTGGGAATCGCGGCACTTTCCTTTAAAACCGTTTCTCCTGCCGCCAAAAAATTCCTTGCCTGCGTCCGGTCCTGGCTGCGTGACAATAATTATTTTGATTTTGAATGATATCGCCGCAAAAAGAAAAAATTGGTGTATAATAAATTTTAAAGCAGCCTGTACAGGCTGCTTTTCGTCATTCGTCGGTAAAATTGCTTTCCAGTTAAAGTACTCCAGGCTTCAAATCATAACCTTTTTCTACTATCAAACCTGGATACGATGTTAAGATTACTGATAAGAACAGCAGTAGTCTACTACCGTCAGTACTTTCAGCTTGAAGCTTGAATTGGCAGGAACATTAAAAGCAGTACCTGCTTTATAAACAGCCCATTCATTTTTGCCTGGCAACAATACCTCCAGTTCACCTGCTAATATTTCCATTATTTCCGCGGCCTCAGTACCGAACTCATAATCACCTGGCATCATAATCCCAAGTGTCTTCTTACTGCCATCAGCAAACAGAATCGTCCGGCTAGTAACCTTGCCCTCAAAATAAATATTTGCATGTGTACGGATAGTTACATTCTCAAATTGTTCCATATCAAACTATTCCTCCCTGACCGTTTATACTTAACAATTATTCTAACACAGGACATGAACTCTGCAAACTACAGAGTTCATGTTTTATGTTTAGCGGGTGTTCTCTTTTTCACCCCGCAAACCCGACTACTTTTTAGGTTTCATAATTGGCACTATGATAAGAGCCGACAATAACGAAGCCACAGCCATGACCATGAAAAAGCCGTCCCAACCCCAGGTTTCAATGACCTTAGCGACAGGCAGGCCTGTTAACGCTGCGCCCATGTAACCGAAAAGTCCGACAAAACCAGTAGCAGTTCCTGCATACTCCTTGTGCGCCACTTCGGCTGCCGCCATGCCGGTAAGCATTTGTGGGCCAAAAATAAAAAAGCCGATGAAGAAAAACGTAGCACCGATGGCCCAGTAGCTGACAAGAGGCAACAGCCACAACGCCGCTACCGAGACCATAATGCCAAGCATAAAGATAATATTCATAGGAATGCGATTGCCCTTAAACAATTTATCTGAACCCCAGCCTGCCGCGATAGTGCCAATAAAGCCGCCGATTTCCAGCATGGAAATAGCCGAATTGGCTACCACCAGGTCGACACCATGGCTTTTGACAAGAAAAAGATTAGCCCAGTCGTTGACGCCGATACGAACAACATAAACAAGCACATATGACAGGGCCAGCAACCACACAAACTTATTTGTTAAAATATACTTACGCAATATGGTAAATGTGGACAGGTCGGAAGCGCTCTTTTTGACCTGCTCCATTTCCAACTCGTCGTTTCGCCACTCACCAACCTTCGGCAAACCCATGGATTCCGGGCGATCACGCAAGAAAATGCAAACAAGAATACCAAAAACAATACCGATAATACCGGGAACAATCATGCCGTAGCGCCAGCCGTAATGAACGGCGAGATATGCTGCCAAGATAGGAATGATAGCGCCGCCAACATTATGTGACGTATTACAAAGCGCCCACCAAAAACCGCGTTCATTTCTGGAATACCAGGTTGTAAGGATTTTAGTGCAGGGAGGCCAGCCCCAACCCTGAAAAAAGGCATTGAGACCCCAGAGCAGAGCGAACATGGTTACAGAAGAGCTTAATCCGAATAAAATGTTAACAATACCGGTAAGAATTAAGCCGATACCCATAAAATAGCGTGGATTCGACTTATCGCTCATAATGCCGCCAATAAACCGCGAAGATCCGTAAACAATGTAAAATATAGTACTGAGCATGCCTACATCCGAAAGCTGCAAGTGAAGGTCTTCCAGCATTTTCGGCATGATGGATTTATAGCTGTTGCGGGTGAAGTAGAATATGGCATACCCCACCCAGATAGATGCCATGACGTGCCAGCGCCAGTAATTATAGTCCTTGTCAATCTCTGCCTGACTTTTGGTAACGGGTTTGGACTCTGCCGGTTTCAACCAATAGAACATACAAAACCCTCCTCATTTATGTGGATACTAAGATAGTCATGGTCTAAATTTTTTAATCTCTTCAAGGACTTTTGTGTGCAGACGACGATCGCCAGCAGCCAGCACTTTCATACCAGAATGCATGGTAAGCGGCTGTCCCTCCCAGTCAGACATAACACCACCGGCACCTTCAATAATGGGTACAAGTGCACAATAATCAACTTCACGCATAATACCACTGTCATAACAAAGGTCGATCTTTCCTGCCGCAAGGCTAAGATAACCATAACAAGCCCCACCGTAAACACGCCATTTCGTCGACTTCATCAGATGTGCGTAAGCTTCTTTGTCTTCGGGAAAAACAAACTCAGTATTGCTGGAAGCTGCCAGTGTCGTGCTAAGCTCATCATGCTCCCGTGTTTTAATGGGCAAGCCATTGACAGTCGAAGGCTCTCCGGCAATACCCACCCAGCGTTCAGCCATCACAGGCATCTCTACAACCCCAAGCACTGGTTGGCCCCAATGACAGAGCGAAATGAGAGTACCATAGAACGGATAACCGACGATAAATTGACGCGTACCATCAATAGGATCAATAACCCAGACAAACTCGGCGTCTTGTGCGTCGGCGCCATACTCCTCTCCTAACATGCCGTGGCTTGGAAAAGCTGCTTGTATCATGGATCGTATTTCATGTTCCACACGCTCATCAGTCTCTGTTACAGGACTTGCGTCATTTTTTGTTTTAAAATCGTAATTACCACGCAAGTACTTTACTCTGTGCTCTGTTAAAATTTCTCTTGAGACATCAGCTGCCTTCATGGCAATGTCAATAAATTCCAAATATTTTGAACTCATAACATCCTCCTAAGTCAGAATAATAGATTCCGATATTTTTCTGGCTTGTACTTTGACTAAAGCATAACCTTCACCTCGTTTTTATAAAGTAGACTTAGCCGTTCTTAGCTCCCACTTGTAGAAGATGGGAGGCTTAGAGCAGGTTAGCCATCGGATAAATTGAATTCCCGATGCCATGCAGGCAAGACTGGCAAGTAAACACTCGCTCTTGACTGCATGGCTTCTGGGAAATGACCTGCTGAACCAGATTATTCTGGGTAAGACGTATGAATTGACTTAAAAACCAGTATGTTCTGTCCTATCAATAATCTCATCCTGCAAAGATTTGGTAAGATTGTTGAAGTAATCGCTGTAACCGGCAACCCGAACAATCAGATTATTGTAGTTTTCCGGATTTTTTTGAGCATCGCGCAAAGTATCGGCATCCACGATATTAAATTGAATATGGTGTCCATCCATTTTGAAATAGGCACGAATCAGATCTTTAAGTTTTCTGAGACCTTCTTCTCCCTGTACCACTTGGGGAGTAAACTTCTGATTCAGTAAGGCTCCGCCGGTTCTTAGCTGATCCATTTTTGCTGCCGATTTGATAACTGCCGTAGGTCCGTTTGTATCCGCACCCTGGACAGGAGAAATGCCTTCCGACAACGTCCGTCCCGCATGTCTGCCGTCCGGTGTGGCACCAATAACCGAGCCAAAGTATACATGGCATGTGGTCGGCAGCATTTCGATCCGGTAGGTTCCACCATTCGGAGTTTTGCGGCCATTGACAACATCATGGAAAATCTCGAAGACTTTGAGCATAATGTTGTCGGCATAGTCGTCGTCATTGCCGTATTTCGGCGTTTTATGCAAAAATTGCTGCCGTACTTTTTCATATCCCTGGAAATCGGCTTGCAATACATCCAGCAGTTCACCCATGGACAATTTCTTGTGATCATATACATGGTATTCAATGGCCGCCAGGCAGTCGGTGATGCTGCCGATACCCACACCCTGGATATACCGCGAGTTGTATCTTGCTCCACCTGCGTTATAATCCTTAGCGGTTTCAATGCAATCATCAATAATAATAGACATAAAGGGGGCAGGCATATATTGGGCATACAACCGTTCAATAACATTGTTACCCCTGATTTTGATATCCACAAAATGCTTGACCTGCTCTTTAAATGCAGCCAACAATTCATCCAGTGAAGCGAATGTAGTTGCATCACCGGTTTCGATGCCTATTTTCTTGCCTGTTCTCGAATCGACACCATTGTGAAGTGTTATTTCCAAAATCTTTACAAGGTTCAAGTATCCTGTTAAGATATAAGCTTCTTTACCAAAACAACCTACCTCCACACACCCACTGGTTCCACCGCCACGGGCATCTTCCAGGCTTTTGCCCTGCCGCAGCAGTTCTTCCAGAACAGCATCGGTATTGAATACCGAAGGAAAGCCCATGCCTTCCCGGATAACTTCAGCAGCCCTGATAACAAACTGATCCGGATTTTTCCTGCTGATTTGCACATTGGTGCTGGGCTGCAGGATTCGCATTTCCTCAATAATATCCAACAGCAGATAAGATACGTCATTTACACCATTAGTGCCATCCGGCTTGATACCGCCAATATTGATGTTGCAAAAATCAGTATAAGTACCGCTTTCCTGCAGCGTAATGCCTACTTTGGGCGGCGCAGGCTGGTTATTGAATTTTACCCAAAAGCACTGTAGCAATTCCTTGGCAGCCTCGCGGGTCAGAGTGCCTGCCTGGGTTTCTTTTTCATAAAAAGGATACAAATGAATATCCAGCTTGCCTGGACAAAAAGAATCCCAGGTATTTAATTCGGTAATAACGCCCAGATGGACAAACCAGTACGCCTGCAAGGCCTCCCGGAAAGTTCTTGGCGCATAAGCCGGCACATGGCTGCAAATATCTGCAATTTCCTCCAGTTCCCGCTTTCTGACCGGCTCTTGCTCTTTGCCAGCCAATTCTTTAGCTTTAGCCGCATGGCGGTTGGCAAAAGCAATAATGGCTTCACAGCAAATTGCCATTGCTGTTAATTGCTCTTGCTTGTCATAGCTTAAAGGATCCTGGTGAAAATCCAGTTCCTGAAGTTTTCTCTCAATCCTGTTTTTAAAATCAAGAAAACCATATTGGTAAATTTTTCCGTCAGCAACCGTATGACCAGGTGATCTTTGTTCCATAAATTCGGTAAAAATTCCAGCTTCGTAACTATCCTGCCAGGCCGGTGTCATTTGAGCAAATATCAGGTCGCGAATGGCCTTGCCTTGCCAGAAAGGAATAATCTCATCTTTTTGAATGCGCTTGGTTTCTTCATCTACCCGGAAAAAGATTTTATCCCGCTGGTCAATAATCTCAAAGTCCTCAACCGTATGGCAGCATAACTCCGGATAAGTCGGAGCTTCCTGCGGACCAGTCCCCCGCTCGCCGACAATCAGTTCTCCTTCATTGATGCAGATCGTCTTGTTTTCCATCAGATGCTTAAAGGCTAAAGCCCGCAATACCGGTATGGAAACTTTGCCTGCATACTTTTGATAGGCTTCGGTTATCAGTCTGGCTCTTTCAATAGATAAACGCGGTACAGTATTTAGACTCTGCTCTTTTAATTTTGTCACTCTGTCATTGACACTGACTCCTGTTGTCATTTCTCATCATCCTCCTTTGTTTATATGTAAGCTAGAAGCTTTCAGGATTTCAATAACGTTATCCATTTGCTTATCTGAAAGTGATGCCAGTTCAGGCAGTGGATAAGTTTTTCCCAGCCTAGCGTATTTGTCAATGGCAATATTGTGATACGGCAATAGATAAACATCCCGTAAGTTCAGTGACGATAAAAAATCACCTAGGTCTTTTATGTTTTTCTCATCATCATTTATACCCGGTATCACGGGAATACGAATCCAGATTCTACGTTGATCTGCCGCCAGTTTTTTCAAATTTTCCAAGATTAGCTTGTTGGGTGCACCCGTATATTTTTTGTGTTTCTCGTCATCCATAAGTTTGATATCATATAAAAACAAATCTACTTTGTCCGCTATCCTGTCAATGGCTTCCCATGGAGCATAACCGGAAGTATCTAAAGCCGTATGAATCCTTTTGGCTTTACAGGCCGTAAGCAGGGCGTCGAGAAATTCCAGTTGGTATAGAGCTTCTCCTCCGGAAAACGTAACGCCGCCGCCTGATTCTTCATAAAAAATGTTGTCTTTTTCTATTTCCTGCATAACCTCTGCCACAGTCCTTTTTTGTCCAAGCTGCTCCATGGCTCCGGTAGGGCATGCTTCTACGCACATTTTACACAGGCTGCATTTTGTTTCATTTCTTTTAATACCTTGGCTGGTAAGTGTGATAGCCGCATTGGTGCAGCTTTTTACACAGTCACCACAGCCAATACATTTGTTTTGCAAAAAGACTATTTCTGTTTTTGCTGACAGGCTCTCAGGATTATGGCACCACCAGCAGGCTAAAGGACATCCCTTGAAGAAAACAGTGGTACGTATACCCGGACCATCATGAATTGAATATTTTTGAATATTGAACACTGTACCCGCAATCAAAAAATCACCCGCCAATCCGAATTAGTTGTTTATCGTTTAGGGAACCATTGCCTCCCTTCAACTCGCTAACTGTCTTGCATACTATATTGCAATAAGCATGCCAATCATTGTTTTATCTGAAAAACTATAGCTAATTCAGTTTTAATCGTTCGTTTTTTATCTGATTATCCGGTATTTTAAGATATTTTGATATTTTCTTAAAATTAAATAACGTCCCGAAAATGGGACAATGTCCAATATAATACGTATCATTTAAGGGACTTTCAGCATGTTCTTTTCACAAGAAAAAATTTTAAACGTCCCTATGATAGCAATGTCTTGCGACATTGCTATCATAGGGACGTTTAAACCGAAAACTACTTACTATACATCATTTTCCATTATTATTTTCCAGTCAATATTATATTTTTTAATCTTATTATGCAAAGTCTGCCGGGGAATATTCAATATTCTTGCAGCTTTGGCCCCATTGCCATTGGCCTGCCTGATAGCTCTTTGAATTAATTGTTTTTCATACTTATTTAAGTTGTCCACCAATGAAGAAACCGGTATGTTCTCCAGTGTTTCTTCCAGTTTTACTCCCGGCGTTGCAAGGAAGTCGATAATATGAGAAGGTATATCATGGACATTAATACTATGACTATCAACGAAGTTCATAATACTTTCAATAGCATATTTCAATTCCCGAATGTTTCCTGGCCAATGATAGGACTGCAAAACATGAACGGCTTCAGGTGTAATGTTATCAACCTTCTTATTCACCGTATTATTGTACATTTCAATAAAAGATTTTACGAGTAGTGGAATATCTTCTACTCTCTCTCTTAGCGGGGGAATAGTTAAAGATACAACATTTAACCGATAATACAAATCTTTACGTAAAATATTTTTTCCCACGATGTAGGCCGGATGCTCATTGGTGCTGGCTATAATTCTAACATCGACATGCACGGTATTAGTTCCGCCAACCCTGCGAACGATACCATCCTGTAAAACGCGCAGCAGTTTTCCCTGCAATTCCAGATCCATGGAATTAATTTCATCTAAAAAAAGAGTTCCCCCGTCGGCAAGTTCAAATAGTCCTGGTTTATCTTTTGCACCTGTAAAACTGCCGGCAGTCGTACCGAATAATATACTATCCAAAAGGGTATTTGGCAAAGCCGCACAGTTTTGTGCTATAAAGGGTTTGTGTTTCCGTACCCTGCTTGCACTATGAATAGCTTGAACTAAAACTTCTTTACCAGTCCCGGTTTCTCCATACACTAATACCGGTGACATACTATCTGCTATTTTTTTTGCTTGTTCTTTTAGTTTTTTTATCGCTAAACTTTCTCCAATAATGTCATCAAAAGTATACACAACACCATTACCGCTATAGGACTTTTCATTACTCTTTTTCTTGAATAATTCCGATTGTAAGTTCAAGACCTTCTCTGATAACTCTTTTACCTGCGTTAAGTCCCGATAGATTTCAAGGGCTCCGACAACCTCCCCTTGTTCGATGAGCGGTATGGTTGAGGTCAAGGTAGATACCTTGACGCCTTGATAATTCATATATGTTTGAGCATAATCAATAATGGGCTGTTTATTGCGTAGTACCTGATAAAAGGTACTGCTTTCCGGTGTCAAATCTGAGAAGATTTCTAAGATATTTTTGCCAATAGCCTTTTCCGGACTAATACCTGCAATATTGGTTGCCGGTTCGTTATAAAAAGTAACATTAGCCTCGCTATCTACCACTAAAATTCCTTCATCCATATTCATCAAAATTGATTCTAAAAGGAATTTATAGTTCAATATCTCCACCTCGTTATCTATGAAATGTTATATACTTATTTACCGTAACAAAATAAAATCCTGCACCAATACCGCATTCTCAATCATCAAATGTTTCAACGTATTGCATTAATTTTTCTTGTTTATCTGACTATATAAGGTTCCATCAAAATTACTGATATATTAATAAAGTATTCCCCGTTTGTCTGCTACCTGTTTTTTATTTATACTATCACTCAAGAACGAATATTAAAAATATTAGGGGGTTCTTGATGTGAACAATGCTTATTTTCAAGTAAAAGCTCCGGTAAACGAACCAGTTAAAAGCTACCTGCCGGACTCACCGGAAAAGGCTGCGTTAAAGGCAGAGCTTGCCAGACAGTTAGCAAACCCGGTTGAAATACCACTTATTATCGGTGGTAAGGAGGTCCGCACAGAGCACAAGGCAAACATAATTTGCCCCCATAATCACAACCAAGTACTTGGTCAATATTATATAGCCGGTGAAAAAGAACTGCTGATGGCCATCGAAGCGGCAGAAGCAGCCAGAGCAGAATGGGAAAACATGCCGTGGGAGCATCGCGCTACTATTTTCTTAAAAGCAGCCGATTTACTGACAGGAAAATACCGGGCAAAATTATCGGCTTCCTGCATGCTTGGTCAAAGCAAGAATACCTTCCAATCGGAAATTGATGTTATTTGTGAATTGGCTGATTTTCTCCGGTTCAACATATATTTCACCCAGGAAATATACAAGCAGCAACCCAATAACAGCGATGGTGTCTGGAACCGGGTAGAATACCGGGCCCTTGACGGGTTTGTTGCCGCAATCACACCGTTTAACTTTGCAGCCATCGGCGGCAATCTGTGCACAGCTCCGGCGATGTGCGGCAATACCGTTCTATGGAAGCCTTCATCGACCGCCGTACTTGCTAATTACTATTTCATGCAAATCCTGCTGGAGGCTGGTTTACCTGCAGGGGTTATCAACTTCGTACCTTGCAGGGGTGTTGATTTCGGCAAGGTTGTCGTTCCCCATCCTAAGATGGCTGGTTTCCATTTCACCGGTTCTACCGGCGTCTTCAATGATATTTGGAAACAAGTCAGCCAAAATATTGATAACTATGTTACCTATCCCCGGCTTGTTGGCGAGACAGGCGGCAAGGACTTTATCTTTGCCCATGAATCGGCAGATGTGGAAGCCCTTACCTGCAATATCGTGCTTGGTGCCTTTGAGTATCAAGGACAAAAATGCTCGGCAGCCTCCCGTGCCTATATCCCGGAAAGCCTGTGGCCTGAGGTAAAAACACGCCTGGAAACAGAAATCAGCAAGCTTAAGATGGGTGATGTCTGCGACTTTACCAATCTCGTAAATGCTGTTATTGACAAGAAATCCTTCCAGAATATCAAGAATTATATCGATTATGTCAAAGAGTCCCCTGATGCCGAGATTATCATGGGCGGCGATTGCGATGACAGTGTCGGCTACTTTGTCGAGCCTACCGTGATCGTAGCCAAAACACCCACCTTCAAGACAATGGTAGAAGAAATTTTCGGACCTGTTATGACCATCTATGTATATCCGAACGACAAATTGGATGAAACCTTAACAGCCTGCGATACCGCCACCAGCTATGCTTTGACAGGCGCTGTATTTGCCCAGGACAGAGCCGCCATTATTAAAATAGCAAAAGCCCTGGATCATGCAGCCGGCAACTTCTATATCAACGACAAGCCCACCGGTGCCGTTGTCGGACAACAGCCCTTCGGCGGCAGCCGCAGTTCAGGCACAAATGATAAAGCCGGCAGTGCCATCAACCTGTACCGCTGGATGAATCAACGTTCCATTAAAGAGACATTGGTTCCCCGTACAGTTGTTAACTATCCCTATATGATTGAAAAATAATCCCGCTTACTCCACTTTCCGCTATAGTAAACAGCAAAAAACCATCCTTTTCGGATGGTTTTTTGCTTATCCGATGACAGAAGCCTGGCTCCGTCTTCTACAACCGGCACCTAAAATCAGTTAGTAGCGGTTTTCTAACTTATCGAGTTGTTCAGCGTAAAAAACTGTCTTACAATATCCTGAATATCGGGCGCTAAATTAAATTCCGAAAAATTATTAAATACATAGGTTCTTAGCGTGGTCAAAAGTTCCGGTGAAATCACAATGATGTCAGTACTGGGAGCAGTGGTTTCCGGAGTAGTTGTGACAACAACAGTAGCCGCTGGATTCATTAGCGCAGGCAAATTGGTAAAAACAAACGTTTCTAAAACATCCTGAAAGTCTGGTTGAAGCATACTGGCACCCCCTCTTGGGTTATTATATGAGCGAATGCCGGAATGCTTACCAAAATGTGCGCGGCATAATCCGTTCCAGCTTCCAGACCGGATTACCCATGCAATCAACCGGTCCAATCTGATCGGCAATTTCAGTTACCGCCGAAGTGGCTACCACCGGTACGCCAAGGCGTTTTGCCGCTTCAGTCACGCCTTCAGCACCGCGCTGCACAAGCTGGACAGTGGTCTCTTCCGCCATGTGGGTGTTGTTGAGCACAGCATCCACCCGGCCCAGAGTCGCAACATATTCCAAAATATTATCTACCGTTGAAGTGAAAGGGCGCGACATATTCAGCACAGCAATGATTTTAAGATACGGATTCTCAAAGGCGCCTTCCACCAGGTTAAAAATCCTGGCACCATGCACGCCATAACCAACATCCATAATGATATTGCCTTTGCGTCTGAGCACCCAGCGCATCGAAGCCTTAATAACATTGCCGGCTTCCCCCAGACCGGTAGTATCCCGGGTCTCCCAGGCAACAACCTCCATGCCCAGTTCTTCCAGCTCCTGCTTTATGGGGCGCAGCGTATAGCATGGCTCCACAGTATCCAAATCGACAATAGTTACCGGCAACCCCTGCTTGCGTAAATAAATAGCCCGGTTTACGGCGTTTTCACTTTTACCGCTGGCATATTCCCCCACATAGGCTTCAATAATTGGTTCAACCTGCTGCGTATCTTTTACCATATCCAGGTGCTCCACTCCTTGTCCACATATTTAAGAAAAATATCCGGCTCAGTCCTTACCACCGTCACCATTACTGAGGCACAAACAGCCGTTATCCTAGGCGGAGGTTAAGCGCCAGCGGCACAGCATTGTCACTAATTAATAAATATTTTAAACAAAATCAATAAAACAACTCCCGGCAATCCTAAAAAACCGGCAATAAGCGCCGTAATCGGGTTGATGCCGATAGTAAATCCGACATAGGCACCGACAAAATTAACAGCCCATAACATGACGCCGCCTACTAAACCATTATATATCAGCTTACATACCAGCTTTATAGGCATTAAAAACATACGGCCAATAAGATATATTAAAATAATCCCAAATGCGTAGGCCACAACAACATTAAATTCTAAACCTGCCGGTAAAAACGGCATAGCTTCTCCCTCCTTCCAACCTGCTTTTCTCTATTTTACCACGCTAAAACACTTTGCGTACAGTTGTCTCATCCTGAATTCCCGAGATAATACCCGGGCAGCAGATACCTTCATCCCGTGCTTTTCTAAGCAAATACACATATCTGCGCTCATAAGCCTTGATGAGAAAAGAAAAATAGTCAACTAAATCCGGGTCACTTACTGTCTTATAGCAACTTTGGGCATATAACCAGTCACGTCGCGATTGATCCACTATTTCCGGCAGGCTGATCTGCTTTTTAGCGCTAGCAGGCTCGCTATGGAACAGTTCCAGTACTTTTTGCCATGCAGCCATCATTTATCCCTCCAACATAAATACTTACAACAATATATGTTGGCCAGTCCAAAATAATGATAAAGAAAACACGGCTTGCACCGAGCCGCTGGCGAAGGTGGAAGCCGATGGAATAAAGAAAACACAGCTGTCCGTGCCCGGTCTTGTGCCCAAAATAAAAATACCGGACATATTCCGGTATTTTAGCTTTAGCTTGTGATTTTTAGTTAAATGGCGAATACTCAAGGCCTTCATGGCGCGCGCGTTTTAAGAGATAATTATATTTTTTTTCGGAGGCTTGAATAAGATAAGCGGCATAATCCACCAAATCGGTATCAGATACATTGTTATAGTAGTTTTGGGCATTCAGCCATTCTTTTCTCGCTTCCTCAAGCTGCTGCATCAAGGACGGGTATTTAGCCTCCGGTACGCGCTCTGACAATACACCCTTGGCTAAATTGGTTAACTTTGTTTTCATGCATATCGCCCTCCTGCTTACAGTATTCCCATAAACAGGCGGGATAAATCATACACCAAATTGCACTACATTTCTCGCCGGTTTTCCAGTGCTTTGGACAAGGTCACCTCATCGGCATATTCCAGGTCACCGCCTACCGGCAAGCCGTGGGCGATGCGAGTCACTTTGACCCCCAGCGGTTTCAGCAATTTGGCAATATACATAGCCGTAGCTTCACCTTCAACATTCGGGTTGGTAGCCATAATAACTTCCTGCACTCCCAGCCTGACCCGGTCCAGCAATTCTTTAATCCTGATGTCGTCAGGGCCAATACCCTCCAGCGGGGACAACGAGCCGTGCAATACATGATACAGGCCCTTAAATTCACGGGTACGCTCCATGGCTGTCACGTCTTTGGGATCTTCCACCACACAGACAACGGTTTGATCCCGCCCCTCAGACCGGCAGGTCTGGCAGGGATCGCTATCAGTTAAATCAAAACAGATCGAACAATAGCCAACCCGCTCCTTGGCATAAATAATGGCCTCAGCCAAAGCCGATGCCTGACTATTATCCATTTTAATCACATAATAGGCAAGGCGAACCGCAGATTTAGGCCCAATGCCAGGCAGGCGGCGGAAATGCTCCACCAGCCTGGCAATTGGCGCAATATAGGCCATGGATTAAAACATTCCCGGCGGCAGGTTGAGACCGCCGGTCAGTTTGCCCATTTCCTGGGACATCATATCATCCACTTTGTTCATAGCCTCATTGACTGCAGCAGCCACCAGGTCTTCCAGCATTTCCACATCTTCCGGGTCAACCGCCGACGGTGCGATCTTTACCGACTGAATTTTCTTTTCGCCGGTAACCACTACTTTTACTGCCCCGCCACCGGTAGATACCTCAATAGTACGGGCTTTAAGCTCCTCTTGCAGTTTACCCATATCGGCCTGAAGCTTTTGCACCTTTTTCATCATTCCTGCCATGTTTCCCATATTTCCAAACATGTTATCAGCCTCCTAACACTAATTTTTATTCCTCTATCTTAATTACTTTGCCACCAAACATCATCTGGGCCTGCTTAACCGCAGGATGCTCCATCCCTGGATCAGGGGGAGCGGCTGCCACCGCCGGCTTCGGCGCAGCCGGTTTGGCCGGCGGCGTATCTGTCCCCAGTGAGCACATTAATTTTACCTGATGTCCGGTAATGTGAGCCAGGATTTTTTCCACAATAGTCCGGTAATCGTCCTTCTCGGTGCGTTCCTTGGGAAAGGTTGCCGTAAAGTGCACTGTGGCCTGAGTAGCGGTAAGCCCTGTCAAGCGTCCTTGCATCACACAAGCATGTACCGACCGCTTGCCGCTGGTCATGAGTTCTTTGAGCACAGCCGACCATATCTCATTCAGATCGCCGCCAACGCTGCCGCCTGACGGTTCCGGCGGAGCCGAAACAGACGGATTGGCTGGCGGTGGTGCCGGAGGACTGAGCGGCGTTTGCGGTTCTGGCTGCGGCCGCGGCGGCATGGGTGTTACAGGTGACTGCACCCGCGGCACTGACGGCGGCGGTTCCGCTGCGGGAGCCTCCGTTTTAGCCATACTGACGGCAGCCCCTGCCGGATTGCCGGCAAGTCTGGCTTCAAGCGCAGCAACCCGCTCTAAGAGTGCGGCCATATCGCTCTTTGCCGCCCTGCGGCACAACGTAATCAGCGCCATTTCCACCACAATACGCGGCTCAGCCGCCCATTTTGCTTCATTAGCGGCATGATGCAGCACTTCCAGCACGGCTACCAGTTCCTGATGGCTGAACTTGGCACTCTGGGCGGCAAGCACAGCTTTATCATCACTGTATACTTCAATAGTATCTATAGCAGGAGCAGCTTTATACAGCATCAGACTCCGGGCATGCAGCGCCAGCTCCACAAGCAGTTGGCGAATATCTTTCCCTAGATTAATAAGTTCGTCAAGTTTCACCAGTACGCTGTGCGCATCCCGTTCAGCCACAGCGTCGGTTAACTGCCACACCCACTCATGACCAATCAAGCCTAATAGCTGGCGCACATGGGCGGCTGTTATCACGCTGCCGTCATCCAAAGCAGCGCATTGGTCCAAAATACTGAGCGCATCCCGCATACCGCCCTCGGCTTGAATGGCAATAAGCCTGAGTGCATCCGGAGCAGCCTTGAGGCCGCTCTGTTCTGCCACCATACTCAGCCGCTCCTCAATTTCCCTGGCGTTAATCCGCCGGAAGTCATAACGCTGGCAGCGCGAATGGATGGTGGCCGGAATCTTATGCGGTTCGGTGGTTGCCAGCACAAATACCACATGGGCCGGCGGTTCCTCCAGGGTTTTTAAGAGGGCGTTAAAAGCCTCTGTTGTCAGCATATGCACTTCGTCGATAATATACACCTTATAACGCCCGTCTACCGGCGCAAACTTAACGGTTTCCCTCAAATCGCGAATCTCGTCAATGCCCCGGTTGGAAGCTGCGTCCACTTCAAATACGTCCATGGAAGTACCGGCAGTAATTTTATCACAGTTGGAACAGTGGTTGCAGGGATTGACGCTGGGACCATGTTCACAATTGAGTGATTTTGCCAGAATTTTGGCCGTACTGGTTTTTCCTGTACCACGCGGACCGGAAAACAGATAGGCATGAGCAATCTTGCCGGTGGCAATGGCATTCTTCAAGGTAGTACTAATATGCTCCTGACCGACTAAGGAATCAAAATCCTGCGGCCGCCATTTGCGGTATAAAGCCACATAAGCCACGCCCATACCTCCTTTACCCCGCTAAGACATTAGATAATGCAAGTTTCATTTATATTCAACATTACTAAAATATTTCCCTTTTTCAAGAAAATAATTTATCCGCCACCGTATGTATATCCTACGTTAAAGAATCTGGCAGGCGCAGGCGGGTGTGCAGTTTGCCATATAACAAAAAAGCAGCCCTCATTGGCTACTTTCAATAGATATATTATATTGCTTCCGCGTACCATACGGCCTTGTTTCCCACGACGGACCACAGCAGATACCAGGCACCCTTACGGCACATAAGAAGTATCACTTAGCGCTGCTTCCTTCCGGACCTGACGCGATTCATGAGTTCCTATTGCGTAAGACCCGGCACTGCTACAGTCCGGCCTAGAAAACAAAAAGCCGTATACCGGCCTTGAATTTTATGGCGGAGAGAGAGGGATTCGAACCCTCGGTACAGTTTCCCGTACACACGCTTTCCAGGCGTGCTCCTTCAACCGCTCGGACATCTCTCCAAGTGCTCTCAACAGAAACTTATTATATCTTATTTTTTAAATCAATGCAAGCGGTAAATATTGCAAGCCCGGCAATATCACCAGACAAACCGGCAGCCAATTGATACTGCTTAATTATACCGAGTACCAAAAGGCTTGTCAAGTTTTTGAGTAAAGAAAAACCGCTGCTGCGGCCTTACAGCCGGCAATAGTACTGAGGCGCCGGCAGCGCAGTGTTATCTGACAGATACCGGTGCCGGACCTCCCGGGTGTGATCCCGGAAGGTCCGTCCCGGTTATTTTGTCAAATGATACGGCACTGTGGTTACAATGACATTTTCTTTCCAAATAAGAGTATTGCGCAAAAACCAGCCGGTCTGGTTGTGCAATAACCGGTGCCATGCTTTCCTGGTTTCAAACTCCGGAATAATGACGGTGATATAATCATTCGGCCCCTTCTCCCGGCATCTTTTTTCAATAAAATGCAAGAGCGGGCGCATTAACAGCCGGTACGGCGAACGAATAACCACCAATTCCACACCAGGGTCCCACAGCTTCCATTTTTCTATAACCTTTTTGGTCAGTTCATCATTGTCAGATACATGAACGGCCAGGATATCATCACCGATCATTTTGGCATATTTGATGGTCTCATACACAACACGGGTGGGACTGGATACAGGCACAATAACGGTGTGTTTGCCTTTGGGAAAGGTGGCCGCACCTCTTTCATAACATGCTTCCGGCAGGTGCAATTGCTCCGACATGGTATTATAATGTCCCCGGATGGCTTTAAATATATAAATCATGATGGGAATGAAAACAAGCACAACCCAGGCTCCATAAAGGAATTTCGTTACCGTAATAATCAGAACCACCAAACCGGTGACGGCAGCGCCAAGACCGTTGAGGAAGGCCCGGACCTGCCAGCCCTTACCCCGCTGCCGGTACCAGTGCACCACCATACTGGCCTGCGCAATGGTAAAGGAAATAAAAACACCAATAGCATACAAGGAAATCAGGTGCTCGGTATCTCCCTGAAAAGCGATAATCAATAACGCAGCGGCAAGGGTGAGCAGGATAATCCCGTTAGAAAAGGTTAACCGTTCACCGCGGGTTGACAGATAACGCGGCAGATAGCCATCTCTGGCGACAATAGCCAACAGCATCGGCAACCCGTTGTAGGCGGTATTGGCGGCCAGATATAATACCAGCATGGTCGTGAATTGAATATAGTAATACGCTGCCGAACGGCCGAAAATTTGCTCAGCCAGTTGCGACATGGCGGTTACTTCGGCAACAGGCAGGATATGATAGTGCATAACAAGATAGGTGATACCCAGGAACATAAAGCTCAGGATACCGGCCATCCAATAGGTGGTAACCGTTGCGTTGCGGGCCTCAGGCTGTTTGAACATCGGCACACTGTCAGCAATAGCCTCAACCCCGGTCATAGAGCTGCAGCCATTGGCGAAAGCCCGTAAGATGACAAACAGCATGGCCCAGTCCAGTTGCTGACGGGCCAAAGACTCCGGCGGCAACAGATAGGGTGCGCCGGTGAAGGCTTTCCAGACACCTGTTGCAATTAAAGCAATTACGCCGAATAAAAAGGCGTAGGTGGGTATAACAAAGGCATTGGACGATTCCCGGACACCGCGCAGATTCACCAGCATCAGCAAACCAAAGAGCACCATTACATCCAGGGTCACTTCGTGCCCGGCCAGGTCAGGCAGAGCGGAAACAATGGCCGCCGTACCGGCTGAGACACTTACAGCGGCTGTCAGCACATAATCGGCAAATACCGAACCGGCAGCCACCAACGCCGGCATTTCTCCCAGGTTTTTTTTGGCCACAGAGTAGGCCCCGCCCCCGCCGGGATTAGCCTTCGCGACCTGCACATAGGACAAAACCACGATGCCCAGCAGTAACAGAATGGAGAGCGCCACCGGCGCCATAAAGCCATAGGCAATAATACCCGGAACAGCCACCAGGGTAAGCATAATTTGTTCCGGCCCGTAAGCCACCGACGATAACGCATCAGAGGAAAAGATGGATAAGGCTTTCCACTTGGGAAGTTTTTCATGAGCCAATTCCCGGTTGTGAAGGGGCTTGCCGATAAGTAATCGGCGAAATTCGCGCATCATACCAGCGCCTCCAGTTTCATTATTCGATTTTTGGGCATAAGAAAAAGACCTGACGGCCTTTCGACCCCTTGCTTTGGCCTGCGAAGTTAGCTGACGGGTAGGATGACAAGAGAAAACATCCCTTTTGTCACAAGGACAAAATTAACCCCAAAAGTGGTTCCTCCGCTTCCATTACGGAACTCGGCCTTATATTGTGTATGCATTGTTATCTTACTGCTTTTCTAATCAAACATAAAGTCCTGCTACACTTGGCTTATGCCTGCTTATCGCTGCCTATAGGCACAGAACACAATAGGCTTGACGGCTCGCAACAGCACGCTATTTTCCGCCCTCGCACTCGGTCTTTCATTACGGTTGATATACGAAAAATATCCCTGCCGTTCCGGTAAAGAACGGCAGGGATTTCTCCATACTTATGCTTTCCTGAATACTTTCTTCAAACTAAACTTTCCTTGTTGAATATCGTCAAATACCGTGTACACTACCGGCACTACCACCAGGGTGAGAATGGTCGAAGTCACCAGACCGCCGATAATGGCATGAGCCATCGGTGCCCGGGCTTCAGCGCCCGGCCCGATTCCTAACGCCAGCGGCAGCATACCGAAAATCATTGCCGCGGTTGTCATGATAATCGGGCGCATCCGCTGGATGGCTGCTTCGACTAAGGCCTGGTTGCGTTCCACGCCTTGTTCACGACGCTGTTTGGCGAAATCCACCAGCAGGATGGCGTTCTTGGTAACCAAGCCCATCAGCATAATAATACCGATGAGGGACATCATACTGAGTTCACTGCCCATAACCAGCAGGCCGATGATGGCACCGATTATGGCTAACGGCAAGGCCAGCATAATGGAAAAAGGATCAAGGTAGCTTTCAAACTGGGCTGCCAGGACAAAGAAGATAAACAACACTGCCATGCCCAGCGCCAGGACCATGCTGCTAAAAACGTCATTCATGGATTCCGTCTGACCGGTAGCCACAAATTGATAGCCTTCCGGCATATCAATTTCAGCCGCTTTTTTCTCAAACGCAGAGTTAAATTCGCCCAAAGTGATTCCGCTTAAGTTAGCCGAAATGGTAATTTGCTGCTGATTGTCATAACGTTTGATTTGGGCCGGACTGGTGGCATAGACAGTGTCAGTCACCTGTGACACCGGCACCATGACGGCCTGGCCGGCCTCATCGCGCGCCGTTCCTGACAGGTATACCTTGTTGACATTGCCCAAACTGCGCCGCTCTTCCGGATCTAAAATGACCCTGACATCATGTGAGTCGTCACCGTCCTTGTACTGGGTAACAACCTTACCGTTAAACATGGTCTGCAAGGTATCGGCAATGCTGGCTGACGAAATACCCAAGTCAGCCGCCCGGTCACGATTCACGATGAATTGGGCGTCAGGGTTGCCGGGTTCATAGCTTGACGATACTTCGACGGCTCCCGGAATGCCGGCAACCGCTTGCTGTACCTGCTCGGCAATCATCGCCAGGGTATCCAGCGACTGCCCCTGAATAACCAGCGACACCGGTTTGCCGCCTGACAGGCCTGACTGTTTCATGACACTGATATCGGCACCGGGAATATCCTTGAGCTGTTGACGCAGGCCGGCAATAATTTCGTTATCGCTGATACTGCGTTCACTTTTCGGCACAAGCTGGCTAAAAATACTAATCTCTCTGGTATTAGCCACACTATAGGTCATTTCAACTTCAGGAATGGCGCCGATAATTTGCGACATGGCATCAGCCATATCACCTACGGCAGCCACACTCATTCCCGGATCGACAGTAGCCGTTACGGTAAATTCCCCGTTATCGGCATCCGGCACAAAGGTTGTACCCAGCAGCGGTGTGAGCAGCAGGCTGCCGACAAATAGAACTGCCGCTGCCAGCAGCACTTTGCCGCGGTGACCCAGAGCCTGACGCAAAAACTCACCATATTTGGCGGTTAATTCGTCAAATTTCCCATTCCAGGTCAGCCAGGCCTGGCTTAATTTACCGGTACCCTTAATGGACGCGTGATTCAAATATTTAGACGACAGCATGGGTGTTAAGGTAAAGGCCACAAATAAGGAAACCAACACACTGGCTGCCACGGTAATACCGAACTCTTTAAAGAACTGACCGACAATACCGCTCATCATGCCCACCGGCAGGAATACCGCCACCAGGGTAAAGGTAGTGGCCATAACCGCCAGCCCGATTTCGGCTGTTCCCTCCAGCGCAGCCGTCATTTTGTCTTTACCCATTTCGAGATGGCGCACAATATTTTCAATAACGACGATGGCATCGTCAATCAACAAGCCAACCGCCAACGACAGCGCCAACAGTGACATGGTGTTAAGGGAAAAGCCCAGCGCCTTCATAACCACGAAGGAAGCGATAACGGAAACAGGAATGGTTATGCCGGAAATGATGGTGCTCCGCCAGTTTCCCAGGAACAAAAACACAATGGCGACAGCCAGAACACCGCCGACCACAAGGTTAAACTGCACATCCTCCACCGATTCCTCGATGGTCTTGGAGTTATCGCGAACCACCACCAAATCAACTCCGGACGGCAGCTCTTTTTTGATCGTCTCCAATTCTTTCTTGACAACAGCTACTGTTTTTACGGTATTGCTGCCTGATTGCTTCATAATGTCAATACCAAGAGCCGGTGTACCGTTTACCTTGGTAAGGGTCTCAACCTCTGCGGTTGTATCTTTGACGTCAGCGATGTTTTTCAAATATAGCTGAACACCGCCGCGTGAGGCCACCGGAACAGTAAGAAACTGACTGGTTTCGTTGATTTTCCCTACCGCTCTAAGGTCGGTCTTGCGTTGACCATCGGTTATCTTACCGCCGGGAGAATCAATATTTTCATTTCTTAGACTGTTTAGTACCTCTGGAATCGTAAGGCCGTAAGCCGACATTTGGTTATTATCCAGGTGAATCTGAATTTCCCGCTCCAGGGCACCTTTCAGTTCAACAGCGGCAACCCCGTTGACTGCCTGTAAACGCTTTTCCAGGAGGTCTTCGGCCAATATCGTCAACTCCCGCTGACTCAAATTGCCTGTTAAGGCAATGGACATAATGGGCGTATCGTCAGGGTCAAAGCGCAAAACCGTAGGCGTTTTGGCTTCATCCGGCAGCTTGGCCTGCAGGGTTCCCAATTTATCGCGTACGCTTTGAGCGGCAGAGTCGGCATTGGTGTCCATGGTAAATTGAATAATGGTGGTTGACACACCTTCACTTACCGTGGACATAATATGATCAACACCGGCTACCACGCCGACAGCATCTTCTACCTCTTTCGTAATTTTGGACTCCACTTGCTCCGGGGCTGCCCCAGGGTATAGAACCTGAACAGCAACAACCGGTATTTCAACACTAGGATATTGATCAACATCCAGGGACATGTAGCTAACCATGCCGATGACTACCAGCGCCAAAATAATTACGGTTGCAAATACCGGGCGCTTGATGCTAATCTCCGTAAGTTTCATAGATTTTCTCTCCTACTCTATGGCGCCACGCGAACGGCATCACCGTCATGGAGCCGGCTCACACTGGTGATAATAACCTGTTCGCCCGCCTCTAGCCCGGATTTTACAACAATTGTACTGCCGGTTACTTCACCGATCTCAATTGGTTTGCGGACAGCCTTGCCATTCTCCAAAGTAAAAACATAATAGGCGTCCTGTCTTTGGATAACAGCCGCCTGAGGCACGGTAAGCGCCTGAATACTTTCACCGGTAACCAATTGTACATTGGCAAACATGCCTGACTTTAATTCCCCGCCGGCATTATCGATCTTAATCTTGGTACGGAACATTCTGCTTGCCGAACCGGCATCCGGGTTCATAACATCCACTACACCGGTGAAGACTTTATCCGGATACGCATCAATCGTAACATGGGCCTGCTGACCAATGTTAACCCGGCCCAAATCCTTCTGCTCTACCGGGATTACAGCATATATCTGGTCAATATCCTGCACCACCATTAAGGCAGCCCCCGGCGAGACCACCTGGCCGACAGTCACCGTTTTATTGGCCACTACCCCGTCAACAGGTGAGCTAATTACGCCGTAGCTGAACTGCTGCTCGGCACTGCTTTGATTGGCAGTCGCACTCGACACATCGGCTTCAGCCGATTTTAGCTTGGCTTTGGCATTATCCAGCTGCTGCTCGGAAACGGCGCCAATATCAGCCAGTCGTTTATACCGGTTAAAATCATTAAGCGCCAGTTCGTAGTTTACCTGCGCCTTGCGCACCGAGTCGCCGGCTTGGCGGGCTGTGTTGATTAATTCGACAGTCTCCAGCTTAACCAGCGGCTGACCGGCTTTAACCGTTTGTCCCTCCTGCACCAGCACCTGCTCCACCCTGCCGGAAATTTTAGCGCTCACGGTGGCTGAAATTTGTCCTTCCAGCGTTCCGTTAGCGTTCAGGCTGGGAACAGTCTCGATATAGCCGGCTGCCGCCACCTTGACACTTATGCCTTTGTCAGGCACGACAGCCTGCTCTTTACTGGCAAACACGCCACTGCGAAATAATAAAGTTACCCCTGCCACTAAAATCAGCGGGATTAACCAGTGTTTCGGTTCCCATTTTTTCATTGAACCAGACCCCCATCCAAATTTTACTGTATTCCGAGCTGGGCATACCTACCAGTCGGTATGTCTTGGCTAAAAAATTTAGCGCCTTGTATACTGCGCTAAACCTTCAGTAACATCCAGACATTATCCAGCATGCGCTGCCGCATGGCCTCTGACTGGAATTGGCTGCCCAAGGATATTTGACCATTTGTCATGGCAATAATATTGGCTGCCAGAGCATAGCTGTCAAAGCCGCTCTTTATTTCCCCTTTTTCCATGGCTGTCTCAAGCTTCCTGGCAAAAGCCTCACAGGCTGAGACCCGGCCTGTTTCTATGCGCTGCTGAATATCGGGAAACTTACCTAGTATTTCGATGGCAAAATGAGCACAATCCACACTATATTGGCCATCTACTCCCAGCAAATCCTTCGCATATTGCTCCGGCGTTTTTTCCACAATCAGGGCGTGCAGCACTTCCCTGAGGGTATTGCGATCGTCCAGCAGCGCACTATAGTTAGCTTCAAGACGGTCAAACAAATAGTGCAGCGCTACCTGCAGCAATTCATCCTTGCTGGAAAAATAATGGTAGATGCCTCCCTTGGTAATGTTAACTTCATTAGCAACGTCAACCAGCGAAACCGATTTATAACCGCGGGTTAAAAACAAACGCAAAGCGGCTATAACAATATTCTCTTTGGTCATACCATCATCTGCCTTCTCCCATGACTTTTGCATACCTACCAGTCGGTATGTACCTATTATCCCCTATGAATTAAGGTATTGTCAATAGAAAAGTGGGTGGTGGATAATACTTCCGTCTGTGCCGGGTCTTGTGCCGGCACGCAAAGCTTATACATTCTGGTTAGACCAAAAAAAATACGCCCGCAAGGACGCTAGCACAGCATATTTATTTTTGTTCCTATTTGGGGTTGAAGCTCTTTTTCTAAAACACTCTTAAATGATGTTTCCGGCCTTTTCTTCGATGAGTAAGTCTTTTCGTCATATTGGTTTTGCATTTGTGATTTTACGCCGGGAAATACCGGGGCAACCTTTACAACCTTCAAAACTCTCACCTTCCATATTTTTACTTTTACATATTCGCTTTATGGTATTTTTTCCCTGCTATTCATTTCTATATTTTTACATTTTGTCCGGTTTGGCCAATAAAATACCGCCAACGTTAAATAATAGCGTTGGCGGTCAGGTAAAACCCAGGATCAACTGGTAGCGTCATCGGGACCAGCTGAGGAATTGTTCATTGTTTGCGTAAATAAATTTGTCAGAGGAACCAGGAAAAGATAAAATGCATATATTATGAAACCTGAATCTGCCGATAATGCCGCTGCCGGAACGGCTCCGGCAATATTCCAGGGGATAAGAGGCGATATTACAATTACGGTATTCTCCAGATCAAGCGCCAGCCGGTAGTTGCTGAGACGTTTTCTTTCATAAAGTTTGTGGGTAATTTGATGGGTAAGCATAACTGCCAGGGTTTGGTTGCAGCTAAAAGCGGCTGTGGCTATGCTTGACAGTATCATCGTCGGATATGTATTGATTTTTTGGTCAAGTCTTTCAAAAAACTGTTCAACATCCCGCAACAAACCGGTTCCCTCGAATATTCCGGCATAGGCGGAAGAAATCAGCACAATCAGCGATACCTTCAGCATGGAGTATAGGCCGCCGCCCTGGATTATCTCAGAGAAAACGCCGCTTGTATCCGTCGTGTAACCTGTAAGAATATAGTTCAGCATTTGTGCCCAAGAAGCACCTTGCACGAAAATAGCAATTAGAATACCGGATACAATGCTGATACTCATCGACAGCTTGACATCCACCTTAAAGGCAGCAAGCAGCAGAATAATGACAGCAGGAAACAGCACAACCAGGTCTGTATTGAACGAATTGGCAATTTCATTGCCGATGGAGTTTTCATAAAAAGCCAGCGGATTTGCCTGAGATAAATACAGGTAACCGATGATGGACAACGCAAAAGGGATCACCCCCGTTTTGGTCATATTAGCTATATTGGTATACAGCTTAGTATGGGTCAAGGCGGCTACCAGATTGGCACTGGAAGACATGGCCGAGCATCTGTCCCCAAAATAGGCGCCGGCAATAATGGCACCGGCAGCCATATTAATATCTACATTGCCGCTTTGCGCCAGAACGATAAGCACTACCCCTATGGTTCCCACTGTTCCGAAAGAGGTTCCCAGCAGGAAAGAAACCAGGCAGGACAACAGGAACGCAGATACAATAAAATAATCGGCATTCATAAACAAAATTCCATAATACACAATAAAAGAGATGGTGCCACAGGCTCGCCAAACCGCAGTGATAGCGCCAATTAATACAAAAATCCTGATAACAATCAGGGATTTTTTTGAGCCGTTAAGCATCATGGCAAATAAACCAGGCAAGGTAAAGCCTTTACGCATAGCTACCAGCGTAAAGCAGACCAGTCCGAAAAGCAGAGGGTAAAGTATGGATACCCCGTTATAAAGGCTGACAAGCAAAGCAACAAAGAATAGAATAAATACCACTATCGTATCCACAAAATCATCTCTTTCGGCTTAAATGTAGCATGATCGCAAATTATAACTATTATAACAGAGTCAGGACAGAATTGTTCACATATCCTTAAAGCGGTCTAAATAATGTTTGATTCAGCAATAAGTCTGGCAAACAGTAAACGCCAGGACCCGTAAATAGATGTAAGTTTAGTGCACATTGCCGGCGTCAAGCATACTATAGAATAGCAATACTCTAAAAGGAGGAGTTCAGTTTGGATGCTCGACAAGGTTTTTTCGGCCAGAATTGTTATTCTAACAACTGGATCTGGATTATACTTATCCTAATCAGCTTTCTCTTCTTATTCCGCGATAATAACTTCAACTTTTAGCCGGCTAGAACTCATACTGCCGCTGCCCTGTATTACTGGTGATAATGTACATCCATCAGTTTCAGCTGGGGATAGTATAAAGCATAGTAAAACTTCATCAACAAAGGAGGAATTAAGATGTTTTGGGGTACCAATAGAGAATTGTGGTTTGTTATCCTGGTGATCAGCCTGTTCATCTTATTATTCCCGGAATTCGAAGATACCGGTTGCTAGGTCATCAGTGGAATTACGGCTGACAACCTGTAGGTATAGGAAAAGGGCGTGCTGGAATCATACATTTCAACACGCTTTTTTCTATATTGGTAAACAGTACGGCAGCTTACCGGGGGAAAAAATGCTTTTCGTAGTTGCTCAACCGCGAGTAGGCTAGTTATACTAATACATGTGAATTGTATTCGCAAAAACAGCTTAGCGTTTTTTATAACAATAAAAATAACAGACAGGTTGTGATACTATGGAGAACATTGATTTCGTGGAATGTCTGGGGTATTTTGCCTCCCTCTTGGTCGCCAGCTCTTTTTTAATGAAATCGATAAATAAATTACGTCTGGTAAATACGGCAGGTGCTATTCTCTTTGTTATATATGCTGTTACGATTAAGGCGTTGCCGGTGGCCTTAATTAATCTGTTTATTGTTTGTGTAAATATATATTATTTAACAAAACAACATACTGCCAAACAAACGACCTGAGTTTATAAAACAATTACCCCCAGACCTAAGTCCAGGGGCAAAAAATGGATACCTGTGGCAATTGTCCGGTCGGACCGAGCATGAATTTAAATAAAAACAATGAACAGCACAATAAGTATAATCAGAATAAACCAGATTCCTCCTCCAAACCAGCCGGCCCCTCGCGCATTATCTGCCATCTAAACCCCTCCCTTGTAGTAATCGTTCCGATGTCTTACTGTAGTCTATGTCAATTAAAGCAGGTTGGTGAAAGCCAAAAACTGCTCTATTCCGGCGGACGGAACACAACCTAAAAAAGCCCGCCCCCAACCGACAGGTTGAGAACGGACTGCATGTTCATCCGAGCAACGGAGCTCCACCAAATCCATTAGGTTTCCCCCAAACCCAGCAGATCTCCCCAACTCCGTTGCACCAGTGTAATTATACTATAATCATACCCTAAGAGCAAGATTGTAATAACACACCGCCTGTTAAATTATTACATAACTTTCAGGGCACGCAGCTCACGATATAAAAAATATCCTGTGAGAACCGCTGATGCCAAGTCTGCGATCGGCCCTGCCAGCCAAATTCCAGTCAAGCCGAAAAAATTAGGCAGAAGCATAATCATGGGAATTAATATGAGCACTTGTCTTGACATGGTAAGCAATAACGCGTGTTTGGCTTTGCCGACTGCCTGAAAATACTGAGCCGCAATGACCTGAAAACCGATAATCGGCAATAAGCTCAGCATGATTCTCAACCCTTTGCCGCCCATGGCAATGAGTTCCGGATTGCTGTTGAACAAGCCAATAATATAGTAATCAAATATTTGAATAAAAATAAAGCCGATCAGCGAAATGCCACTGGCGGCCAGGACTGCCTTTTTCAGCGTCTGAAAAACCCGGTAATATTGCTGTGCACCGTAGTTATAGCCGATGATCGGCTGAGCCCCCTGACTAATGCCCATTACAGGCATCAACAGCAGCATCGCCACCCGGTTGACAATGCCCATAGCGGCGACAGCCAGGTCTCCGCCATAGCGGATGAGGGCAAAATTATAAATGACGGTAACAATGCTGGCGGCCAGCTGCATGAAAAACGGCGACATCCCGATAGTGGCAATCGCCTGGACAATAGCTGCTTTCGGCCGCAGATACCGCAGCCTGATCTTCAGGGTGCTCTTACTGCTGAAAAAGTAACCAAGGACCCATAAAGCGGAAACAGCCTGGGAAATGACAGTAGCCAGAGCGGAACCGCCGATTCCCAGTTTCATCCCGAAAATAAAAAGCGGATTGAGAATAATGTTAATACCCGCCGAAATCAGCATGGTAAGCATCGCCAGGCGGGGATTGCCCTCTGCCCTGATAATATTATTCAAACCAAAGCCAATGTACATAAATACACTGCCGGAAATAATAATCTGGGTAAATATTTTGGCAGAAGGCAGCACCTTGGGCTCTGCCCCCAGCGCTTGCAGTATAGGCTCGAGAAAAAGCAGCCCGGCAACAGACATAACAAACGCCAGGATAATGATTAAAGTCAGCGCATTACCTAAAATCTGCTCCGCCTCTGCCCGGTTATTTTCGCCTAGCCGGATAGACACCAGTGTAGACGCCCCCACCCCAATTAACATACCGAAGGCCATCATTACCAGCATGATCGGAAACGCGATCGTCACTGCCGTCAGACCTATCTCACCCACACCATTACCGACGAAGATACTGTCCACAACATTGTATAGCGCATTTACCATCATGCCGATAATGGCAGGTATGGAAAACCGCCATAACAGCTTGCCAATCGGCTCCTCACCTAAAGCCGTTGATGGATCCATGAATTAACCTCCTGTAACAAGACGGGCTCCACATTTGCCCATCGCGCCGGTTGCATGCTGAAATTGGTTTACTTGTCCGCGGCCTCCTCACATATGGGATAGTTAAACTGCCAGCCGATTCCAAACTTATCGGTTACAAATCCATAGTACCTGCTCCAGAATGTTTCCTGAAGCTCCATAACCACCTTGCCGCCTTCTTTGAGTTTGTTAAAGGCGAAGGTAATGTCTTCCATATTCGCCGTAACTATGGTAAGGCTTATATTGTTGCCCACAACCAAAGGCATATCGGGGAAAACGTCGGAAAACATCACAACACTTCCATGAATGCTAAGCCGTGCGTGCATTACCCAGTTTTTCAGCTCTTCCGGCAGAGTAAATTGCTGGTTAGGGTCTGGCGGCATATCACCAAAGGTCATGATTTGCGGCTTTTCCGTTCCGAAAACCTGTGAATAAAATTCTACTGCTTCCCGGCAATTCCCTTTAAAATTGATATACGCTTGAACAGCCATTGGCTTCACTCCTTACTGTAGGTTTCCGAAAATGGTTTCCATTAGTATAGGCGAAATCAGGTATAAGTATCCTGATTGCTCTAAGCAGGACAAGCAAAGACCAAGCACCTATTTAGCAGAGGTTGCTTGGTCTTTTGCTTAGTGGATATCCTCAGATGCTTTATCCATTAACTCACGGTATGCAATTTTTTTAGCCGTGCCTGTCTTGAAATTATCATCAATATAACGGCCAAGTGTTTCTCTATCCATTTGAATATCCGTATACTTTAAATTGTCAATCAGGTCTGCTTCCCATTGAATTTGAAAGTCAATACCGTCAATCCTTGACGGCGTATGATGATTGCCGATAATAAAGCAGCATCTGTCGATAATGCGGGAATCGCAACCTAATTCCTCAAGTATTCGTCTGGCAATGGGCGGACCCTCTTTTTCCTGGTACGTCCCCTCCATGCTGCCATACTTGCGCTGCGCCTCAATAGCACCGATGTCGTGAAAGATAGCTACTATTGAACTTATTTCTCGCTGATACTCATTAACATTTTCGCCGTCCATGATTTCTTCTGCATATCCTAATACCCTTAGGGTATGCTCTATTCCATAGGGAACCTGATGAAATATTTCTTTCATTTCGTTTATTAATATTTCTTTATCCATTATCATCCTCTGCCTCCAGCTACCAACAACTATCTAATGCACAACCTGTTCCAGCATATAGCATATAAGATATAGTCGGTCAGCACAAGCACCGATTTCTATAACCTTCGGTTTAATCCAGAGATTATGAAGTCTATTTAGTTTGCTCCGGTGTTGCTCAAAAATAGCATGGCGTCTGTTTCAGGCAGAGGCCGGCAGAAAATATAGCCCTGGATAAAGTTGCATTGGCATTGCCTGACTTTATTTAACTGTGATTCTGTTTCGACACCTTCGGCCACAACACTGAGTCCCTGCAACTGAGCCATGCTGACAATAGAATTGACAAATCGCAGTTGGTCTGCGTCAGATTCGATATCATCAATGAACAGCTTGTCAATCTTAAGTGTCTCCACCGGCAGGTTTTTTAAATATGTCAAAGAACAATAACCGCTGCCAAAATCATCAAGGGAAAGGCGTATTCCCAGTGTGCGCAATGCCTTGAGCTTTTGTATGCTATCCTCCATAGAAACAATCAAAGCATTTTCCGTAATTTCAATTTCAAGCTGACCGGGCTTGATACCGGCTGTGCGTATTGCTTCACGAACCAAGGGGACAAAATTCTCAGCCACCAGTTGGCGTGGCGATACATTGACCGCTACACGAAGGTGGCTTTTCCCCCGGTCCGCTAATCTACGGGCGAACCGGCAGGCTTCGCCAATAACCCATTCACCAATTGTCTGGATGGTACCATTCTCTTCCGCCAGCGGAATAAACCGTCCGGGAGACACCGGGCCAAGTTCGGCGCTGTTCCAACGCAGCAGCGCTTCAAAGCCGACTACCGCCAGCGTATGTGGATTGCCCAGCGGCTGATAATGCAAGTACAGTTCATTGCGCTTGATTGCCTCACGCAGGCCCTGTTTGATAAGCATATCCTCATCGGCGGTTTTCTGCAGATCGGTTTCGTAAAAATGCCAGGTATTCTTGCCGTTTCCTTTCGCTGCATACAGAGCTAAATCGGCTTTCTTTAAAATATCCTCCGTTGTATCACCATCATCCGGATAACAGGCAATACCAATACTGGCAGACATATAGGCGCGGGAGGTACCGAGCTCATAATCCCGTTCGAGCAGCTTGACCATGCCGGCAGCAATGTTGCGGATTTCTCCCCGGTTGGCTTCACCTGGCAGCACTACGATAAATTCGTCGCCGCCAATCCTTGCTACAAACGCCCGTTCCTGCATTGCAGCACAAATATAGCTGCCGGTTTTAATGATCACTTCATCACCATACGAATGGCCAAAGGTATCGTTAATTGTCTTCAGATTATCCAGGTCGATGAATAAAACCGCACCTAAAGTTTCTCCCTGTTGTGCCTTTTCCATTTCCAGGTTGAGAAATTCCCGCAGATAGGCCCTGTTCGGCAAGCCGGTAAGAGCATCATGGTAAGCCAGCCGTTGGATAACCTGCTCCTGTGCCTTGCGTTCCGAGATGTCCCGGACAATGGCCAGTATACGCTCCTTTTGGTCAATTACTGCTCTTTGCAGGTTTACTTCCATCCATATCGGGTGGCCGGCTTTATGCTTGTTTTTCCAGGCAAATAGCTGCGACTTGCCGGCAACAGTGTGTTCCATCCGCCGCCTGGCTTCTTCCCCATTAAATTGCGGTTCACCGGTGTCAAAAATGCCAAAGCCTCCAGCCAGCACATCCTCACGGGTATATCCATGCATTACACAGGCTTTTTCGTTGATATCAAGAATTTCGCCGGTTTCTGTATCATGTATAAAAATGCCGTCACTGGCGGCTTCGAAAATAGCCCGGTATTTTGCTTCTGAGGCCAATAGTTCTTTATGCGCCGCCGTAAGCTCTGCATTTTTCTCCCGCAATTCCTGCTCCGACCTTTTAAGAGCGCTAACCAGTTGCGAGTTTTGTACGGCAATAGCAGCCAGGTCGGCAAATCTTCCTAAAAAGGCGATGTCCTCGTCGCTAAAGCTTTGTTCCGGATTAAGAAATCCCACACTGAAGGTGCCGATTACCTGAGCGCCTGCCTTCATCGGCACATAAGCAACACTGTGTACCAGATCGAAAAGCGGATCAGGCAAACGGTGCTCCCAGGTACTGTAGTCATCAAGCACAACGATTTCTCCGGTTTTATACACCTGTCCGCTAATACCTTCGGTCAGTTTTATATCTCTGCCAACAAGCTGAGCATAATGTCCTAAGCCAATCTCACTGCAGAAAATACCCTTTTCTTCATCCACCAAATTTATATAACTATGGGTTGTGCCTAACAGTTTGGCCGCACTCGCAGCAATCAGTCTGAGAATATCATGTAAATTCGTCTTTTGCATAAGCTTTAAAGCCGTTTCGTGAAGGGAAGCTAAGACGATATTGCGGCGGTGGATAGCCTGCTCACGCGCCAGCAGCTCATCCAGCTGTTGTCTCAGTTCTTCCTCGGAAGCGGCAAGTTCCTCATAGGCGGTGGTCAGTTCTTCATGCAAATACCGGTAGTTTCCCTCGCTCTGTCTGATTGCCGTTTCCATAGTGACTGTCGCCGTAATATCCCGGACAACGCTGATAACTGCCTCTTTATTTAGCAGCCGCACTCGCTGCGAACTGACCTCTACCGGAAAAGTTTCGCCTGTTCGCCGCATATGGACAGTGCGAAACAAGATTCCTGCCTGCTGTGCAATCTTAAGCTGGGCGTCAACTGCAGCTCTGGTCTCCGGTGAGCGCAATTCATAAATCTGCATGCCGCAAAGCTCATCTCGGGAATAGCCATAAGCATGTACGGCCGCCGTATTGGTAATTAAAATGTTGCCGTTAGTGTCGACAACTAAAATAATATCGCGCATTTGCTCCATTATATTCCGGTAAATGGTGTCATTGTCTAAATCAATCATATCAGTTACCATCCTTTTAATCACCAGGTGTCCTTCAGGGCCCAAACCGCTGGTACGGCTCCCCCAAATTTATGCCCTGCGCCAACAAGAAGGCTGGAGATAGGTGTTATACGTGGAATTTTGCCACTGTCGCCTGAAGTTCCTGTGATAGCTGGGACAAAGCTTCGCTGGAACCGGCGATTTCCTCCATGGAAGCCAATTGCTCTTCTGCCGCCGCCGAGACGGTCTGTGTCTCACCTGCCGCGGCTTTACTGAGGTCGTCAATCTTCTTGACCAAACCTACAATCTGCTGACTGCCACCTGCCATCTGCTGGATGGCTGCCGAAATTTCTTTTACCTGACCCGATACCTGGGTCACCAATTCCGCAATGTCCCGGAAAGCAGTCCCGGCCGCACTGACCACTGCGGTCCCGGTCTTCACTTCCTGTGCTCCGTCGTTCATCGCGACAACCGCCTTGCCGGTGTCGCCCTGGATTTCACCGATCAGTTGGGCTATCTGCTTGGCTGCGGCCTGAGAATCTTCCGCCAATTTTCTTATTTCCTCCGCCACTACCGCGAAGCCTCGTCCCTGCTCTCCCGCCCGTGCCGCCTCGATGGCGGCATTAAGGGCCAGCAAATTCGTCTGCCCGGCAATACCGGCAATGGTGTCAACAATTTGCCCGATTTCCCGGGATTTTTCATTTAAGTTAAGAATGGTTCCCGCTACTACCTGAGACGACTTTTCTATCGTATTCATTTGTGTTACAGCTTGCTCTACCGATGTACCGCCCGTTTTGGCTTTGTCGGCCGCCTGAGCCGAATGAGCTGCTACCTGGTTGGCATTGGCCGCCACCTGCTGAATGCCGGCTGACATTTGTTCCACCACGGCGGCGGTTTCATTGGCGGTAGCCAATTGTTCACCGGCCTGGTTAGCCACATTGGTAATCGACGAAGCGACCTGGTTGGCCGCCTGTGCGGACTGCTCCGAACTGGCGGTAAGTTCCTCACTGGAGGCTGCGACCTGTTCAGCTGTTACCATTACTTGTTTAATTAACTGCCGCAGGTTCTCTTTCATCGTGTTAAAGGAAACGGCCAGCTGGCCGATTTCGTCCGAAGATTTCACCAGGACATCCTCTTCCCGCAGATTCCCGTTAGCCAGTTCATTGGCGCAGCCGGTAATTTTCCGGATTGGCTTTGAGATACTCTGACTTACAAATACACCAATCCCGACAGCAACAAAGGCTACGAAAATATTTACCAGCAGCAATAATGTCTGAGCTTGTTTTGCCTGTTCTGTCTGCGCCTTCTGATCGGTATCCACTAAAGCTTTCACCACTTGAACCAGTTCTTCCGAAGCATTTATGGCGGCATTATAGGGCTTGCCCACCTCCTGCATATACAGCCCGACAGCTTCCAGATTATTGGCTTTCCTGGCCTCGATAGACTTCTCTGCAATGGCTTCATAGTTAGCCTTCTCCTGTCGCATCACCTGCAGCGTCTTTCTGCCCTGTTCGGTTATAACTATTTCACTCAGTTGAGCCAATTTATCATCAGATTCTTTACGGTAATCATTAAAAGCCGCTATATCCGCCATATTCCCCGTAAAGTTAAACCGGCGCATGGCTACAGCCTCGTTAGCCAAATCAGTTGCAACCCCTTGCGTCAACTCCATTTTTCGCAGGCTGTTATCGATTAAGACCTCGTAAGAGCTATTTATATCCCCAATCTTTACATAGGTAAATACGCTCATAATAACAACCAGCAGGATGACTAATAAAAAACCCCCAGTAATCTTTTTCCCGACTGTTAACATCATAATTTTCTCCTCTCTCTCTGCCATTAAGCAGCACCATTACCTTTCAACAAAAAAACTCCCTATATTATAAAATAATACAAGGAATTTGCCGTTTTCCTAATCACCCGGTGAGTGAAATTCGGACAATTTATTACAATTTGTACTGTCAAGCCGTTGTTTCAGCAATACCCGTGAGCTTATTCCCAACTTTTCAAAAACACTTTTAAGCTGGGTTTTGACCGTATTCTCTGAAATAAACAGCCGCTCACCAATTTCTCTGTTATTCATCCCCTTTGCCGCCAGGCACGCTATCTCCTGTTCCCGTCTGGTCAACTTCGGCGCGCCCCTGAAGCAGTGGTTTCTTACAATTCGCGCCACCGTTTTTTGCCGGCTGGCACACAACGCCAGTATTTTACCGATATCCTCACGGCAAAAGCCGCTTTCGGCAAGCTTTTTCAGCAACGGTTTGATGTAATCACAGTTTTCCACAAACGGCATATACAGCTTATCGGCCATAGCGATATCCAGTGCGCTCCTCAGATTGGACAATGCCTCAGCTTCCTTGCAAATCCGCTTATTGGCTGCCGCCAGATATATATACGTGTAAATGTGTCCAAGCAAATTGGGAAAAATGGCGGCAGTGTCAAAAAAGTATTCCGCACTGCCAATCAGCTTCAGGTATTCGCCGCGCACCAGCAAGACCCGGCCGTATACCATATTGAACGCCCCGATAGCAGGAAACAGCAGGCAGCTGTCGTTTACCCGGCCTTCTGCTATCCAGTGGGGTATCTTGTCTGCTTGCTGCAGAATAGCGTATAGATAGCCCTCACACAACTCCACCGTATGCAGAAAAAGGTGGCGCCGCCCGCCGGTTATAGCGGTACGCAGCTGCTGTAAGCCGGCCGCTATACCGGAAGAATCGCCCTGTACGATGGCCAGGCGTATCTGCAGGAATAGAGCGCAGATAATGATTCCGGTCTGCATTCCGGTCCGGGCATGATACAAGGCTTTGTGCAGCACAATCTCGGCATTGACAAAGTCACCGGTGTTGAAATACCGTTCCGCCTCCATGACATATTCCGCACCGCTGCCGTGTCCGTTAGTCAGACGGGCATAACAAGGCAGGCTTTGCCGCAAGTCCCGGACAGTTTCCTCCAGCTTGCCGCTTTCCCGGTAATACAGATAAAGTACGGAATATGACCCGAAGGTCCAGTTGGTTCTGTTATAACAGACAGAACTGGAGCGTCCTAAAAGTTCCCAGGCCGCCCGGTAGTGCGCCGACATCCGCTTAAGGTCGTTATAGGCGGTAAAACTGAGCAAAAGTTCAGCCTCTCCTGACAGACTTTCCCGCGCTCTGGCGTCCAGGCTTTCATCTGTGTGGATATTGCCGATGAATTCACGACAGAGCTCGCTGAACAGCGTCATCTCATTATGAACGAATAGATGCAGCGCATAGTTAAGCATTGCGTAATGATGCCGGGCTTTAACCTCCTGCGGACATTCCTCCAGATAGCTTTTAAGCAATTCTGTGTCTCTGGCGGCAAAGATATAGTCAGCCGCTTTGTCTGCTTCCAGCGCCACCAGGATGTTGTCAAAATCGCCGCATTCATAAAAATAACGTCTGGCAACCGGATATTCGCCATTTTTCAGATGCCAGTGCGCCGCTTTTTGGTACAGGTCGTGCCGGTGATGCAAGGCTTTACACACCAGTACTTCTCGCAGAAAGCCGGTGAAGATGCTGTGGGGATAATAGGTTCTGGTCCGGGCGTCATATTTTACAAAAATGTTTTTACCGGTTAGCTCGGCCAGCAATTCACCGGCATTGTCTTTGCCCCACATGTGAACGGCTTGCTCAAAAGTAAAACTGTCAAAAATGCACAGGGTAAGGAGAAACTCTTGCATTTCAACCGAAAGCGAAGTATATACCGCCTGTTCTATCAGCCTGTATATGCAGTTTTCCGGGGCACAGCCGCCTGTTGCAATAAATTCCGGCATCAACAGATACAGGGCGCTGATCCAGCCTCTGGTTACAGCATATAGCTCATCGGCTTCACTGCCCTTAAGGCCGATCCCGCAGGTCTTGTAATACCCGGCAATCTCCTGCGGAGTCAGTTCAAACGTTTCCTGCGCGATGTGGTACAGATAACCTTTGAGCAGCAATTCTTCCCGGCTCTGCAATCCAATAAACCGCGCAATCAAAACAATATGCAGATTGGTTATCCGGTTGAGAGCCAAAAATTCAATAAACCGGTCAATTTCGGTGGTTTCTACCAGATGGTAGTCGTCAATCACCAGTACGGTCCGGGCGGACAGTTCGGTTTTCGCAATAATCCCCAAGGCTTCCTGCAGCGAGACACTGTCTGCAGGAAATCCGAGAAAAAGCAGTTTTTGCCCACAGTCAGTATCGACTTGGGAGAATAAATTACTAAAGGCTTGCCAAAAGTTGCTCAAAGAATTGTCATAAACCATCTGCCACAATACATGAGCTGTGCTTTTGTTTAAATATTCCCTGACGGCGGTAGTTTTGCCGTAACCCATCGGTGCTTCAACAGCGGCCAGAGGATAGTCGAAAATTTCTCCCAGAGCCGCCGTAATTCTTTCGGGAAAATACAGCTTTTTTGTATTATAGCGCTTTACTGTTGTCATTCGCATCACCTTGTATCTTGTTTATGTACAAATACTCACAAGCATCGTGGCGATTTATTCCTATTAGCAAAAAAAGTTGTGCATCCACACTGCCAAAAGCCACAGATTATTGGGCTATGATAATTATTTCCAGAGCAACCGCAACCCACACCAGGTTCGGCCTAATACCTCTCATATGCTGAAATGCCAGTGCAGTCAAATTAAAAAAAACCGGCAAAACCGATGTTGGGCAGTGTGTGGCTGACCCACGCAGTATAACCGCCATCGATACCGCCGGTGAATGTTAGCTCCACTGTGCCGACGGGCATGAAGCCTTAACTACCGCCATTACCTTCTTTATTAAACAATGAAAAACCCCATATTACCAATATAATACAAGGAATTTACCAGATTTCTAATCACCTGGTAGGTGAATTTCTTACAATTATTCAACCGGCTGTCAACCCGCCATTTTAGCAGACGGTTGAGTAATTCCCCTCCTCCCGGAGTAATGACGAAATAGCACGCGAACCTGCGTCCCATTAATCTAAGCGAAAAACCCGCTACCCTCACGGGCAGCGGGTAGTTAGTCTACCGGTTCAAAATTCAATTACAGCGTTAGCAGCATTTTTATATGCGGGATACCATCCTCCAAAAATTCGTCGGAGATTTGTTGAAAGCCCAGTTGCTCATAAAACCCTTTAGCATAGGTCTGGGCTTCGATATAAATATTGTCAGCCCCCAGTTTTTCCTGCGCAACCCGAATCCCTGCCTGCATGACTTTTTTGCCTAAACCGTTTCCCCGCCTGACTGTCAGAACCCTGCCGATAGCAACCTTGTCACAGCTTGGATTAGGGTCTACTACCCTAAGATAAGCCTGAATACAGCCATTTTCTTTATAAAAAATGTGATAAGAAAAAAGGTCTTTTCCGTCTAACTCCTGATAAGGGCAGTCTTGCTCGACCACAAACACCGATACCCTCACCTGTAACAAGTCGTACAGTTCACGGGTGGTCAAATCCTCAAAACGCTTAACAATCAGGTCCATATATTCTCCCTTAGTTTCAAAGCTAATCAGCCCGCTATTTCATATCCTGATTAGATTATACACTACTTCCTCATCAAAAAACAGAGACGTACAGATGCTTGAATAACATGCTGTCATTCTGCCGGTCTGCCAATACCAGCATTATTATCGAGCTTTCTCGAATTGCAGGCATTGGGCAAACAGCCTTTCATATCCTGACGATGCTCCCAGTTCCATATAATCCATTTGCTTGGCCAATGCCTCAAGCTCTCGCTTTACTTCAACAGACATAAGAGCCATATAGGCTCCTGTTTTCGAGGAGTTTCCCACATAATGAATCTTATCCTCAACCTCTGCCGGCAAAATCTCTGTTCCCACCAAGCTGTCGGCCGGCAAATGGGCTCCAAACTGCCCCGCAATCATGACCTTATCCAATTGATTGATATGCAGCTCCGCCTGCCTTAACAGCGCATGAAATCCTGAGAGAATCGCTCCCTTGGCCAATTGAACCTGCCGGATATCTCCCTGGGTAATTCCCAAAGGCTCCTGACCGTCTTTTAAAATAAATTCGCGCTTCTTACCATCCACCCGCAGCAGAGGATATCGGTAATCCGTTTCTTCCAGTTCTTCTTTCTTAATAAAACTGCCATTCTTTTTAACCAGTCCGATACGAAGCAATTCTTTTACAACCGCCAGAATGCCGCTGCCGCATAGGCCTACCGGTGCCTCATCACCGATGACCTTCAGCTCAATCCCCCCGGCAGTAATTGCCACATCTTCTATGGCCCCCACTGCCGCTCTCATGCCGCAGCTGATATTCATTCCTTCCAGGGCCGGCCCCGCAGCACAGGAGCAGGACATCAGCCGGCCGTTTTTAGCTAAAACAATTTCGCCGTTGGTGCCGATATCAATAAACAGGAGATTCTCCCTGCTTTTTTCCAGCTGGCAGACATAAGCCCCGGCTACGATATCCCCGCCGATATAGGAGGATACCGATGGCAGACAATATACCCTTGCGCCCGGGGCTCCCTGTAAGCCAATATCGCTTGCCATTATATTTTTGGCTTTGACAAAGACCGGGGCATACGGGGAGCGTCCGATAGGCGCCGTGTCAATACCCAGCAGGAAGTGCATCATCGTACAATTGGCAGCAATTGAGATCTCATAAATGTTTTGCCTGCTGACAGCCGCCTTACCGCACATGTCTTCAATCAGCGAATTGAGCCCTTCAACAATTGTCTGCTGCAGTTCTTTGCGGCCGTCTGCCGGCTTTTCCAGGCTATAGGAAATTCTGGTTAACACATCAAGGCCAAATTTCTTTTGCGGATTGAGCATGGAAGCGGCAGCCAGCTCATCACCGGTTTTCAGATCAATCAAAGCGGTTACCACCGTTGTTGTGCCAATATCAACCGCCACTCCATAAATAAGCGCCGTTGTATCACCTGTCTCGATCCCGATTAAATCCGTACCGTTAAAAACACCGGTAACCTTCCCCTCCCCGGTGTCCAAATGCTGCAGCAATCGCCAATCCAGGTCTTCCCTGCCCAGGGCATGGCAGAGAGAATCCTCATAGGCACTGGGGTTTTCCAAGGTTGGCTTTTCTATTTGCAAGACTTTTTTGGAAATCCCCGGATTCATGCGAAAATCAGGCATATAGCCGGCTGTCAGTATTTCATGCTTTCTTTCTGTTTGCAGTGTTTCGATCTCGATATCCTCTTCCGGCACTACCAGACAGGCCAGTCTAACACCTGCAGCCATTTCTTCCTTTTTCAAAAGCTTTTTTTCCGTCTCGGAGACAGCAGGCAGCTGCCCCTGCAACAGCCTGATTTTGCATTTCCCGCAGGAGCCTTTGCCGTTGCAGGGATTATCCACAAAGACCCCATTGTCCAGCAGAAGCTGCAGCAAATCCTTGCCCGGGTCGCACTGAATTCTCTTCCCCTCATTCGTAATGAAAATATCAGGCATCGATGTTCGCAGCTCCTTTAGTTACAGCCTCCAGCATTGATTTTACATTTTTCAAAGGGGATTTCATCCCAAGACCGCAGGCAGGAGAGATAATATTGACTCCGTCCTGCACACATCTCTCAGTTAGTGCGGCGACTTTTCCCGGTTCGCCAAATTCAATGGCGTAGGTACTGACATTACCCATCAGCAGCCTGTCTCCCAGATTTTTTCTGGCTTCCCGCATGCTGACAATGGCATCAAAGCTCAACACATGGCTTTTTATTTGGGCTGTTCCCGAATATACCTTGCGCATTTGTCCGCAAATGTGGACAATGGTATACTTATTTTCACTGTGAATACTGTCGACAATTTTATTAATATATTTCACGGCAAATTCTTCAAAGAGCTTGGGTCCCAGAATTTCACCCGTACCGCTTGGATCGGAAATGGCTATAATATCCGCCCCGGCCGCTATTTGCCGTTTGGCAAATGCGATCAGTTGGCCGGTGACAAACTCCATAAACTCATGGGCCTTGGCATTATTTTTTCTTAGTTCTTTATAAAACACAACAGGCTCCATCAGCGAGCTGGCCATGCTGATGGGGCCCGTTATATTCCCGATGACCGGTACGTCATTTCCCTTGGCTTTTAATAATTTAATGGCCTCAACAACTACGTCCGCCCTTCCCTGTCCCTGACGGTTATTGGCTGCGACAAGCCTTTCCCACTCATTTACAGAGGTGATGGCATATTCTACAACATGGGGCTCATAAAAATTTGTTCCCAAATCCACCTTCGCACCCAAATTCTCCGCTTCAATGGTCATGCAAAAGGGAACGCCATAATTTTCAAAGCAGCCTTTTTCATAAACCGCCGCTGCTAAGTCTGCCATCATCCGGGCATTCGTATGGGCCTCCGGAAACCGGATTCCCGCCTCTTCCATCAGCTCCGCAGTGATCATATTCATCATTCCCCCGGGACAAATGCAGGGGGGTCTGTCAATCTGTTCCTCTCTGAAAACCTTATTCAACCGTTCCTTTGGCAATAACACAGCTGCACCCTCCTTTACCTCTAGGCAACATTAAGCAAGCCTTTGATCAGTTTGACTGCTTCAACGGCATTGGGAGAATAACCATCCGCCCCAATGATATCGGCAAATTTCTGGGAGATGGGTCCTCCGCCAATAATCACCTTAACCTCCTCCCTCATGCCCGCTGCTGTTAACAGCTCAATTACCGTGCCCATGCCCCCCATCGTTGTCGTCATCAGGGTTGCCATACATACAAAAGAGGCGTTTACCTCCCTGGCTTTATCCACAAAGCGCTGCAACGGAACGTCCCTTCCCAGATCAACCATCTCGAAGCCGGCGGTTTCCATCATAATCTTCACCAGATTCTTGCCAATATCATGGGTATCTCCCTCAACGACCCCAATGACACCCTTTATCTTTTCTTTCCCTGCTTCGTCTGAAGGAAGATGGGGTCTTAAAATATTCAGCCCCTCATACATGGCGTCTGAGCACAGCAATACATCGGTAACATAATACTCTTCATCTTCATATAATTGGCTTGCACGGTTCATACCGTCCACAAGGCCCCCCATAATGCCGTCGAAAGCCGGATAGCCTGCTGCTACATATTCCTGACAGGCTGCAATTACGTCATCTTCTTCCATGTCCACAACACCGTCTGATAATCTTTTCAGTAATTCTTCTTTAGATACTGCCATAAGTTTCTCCTCCCCATTTTATCATGTATTAAATTTATTCTACTAGCTCATGAAATTTTTGGGCTCCAAGGGCCATTTCCCATATTTCCTGGCAGAAGCCATAAATTGATCAACATTTTCCAGCGGAACATTGCCGGAAAGATCACAGCCTGATGCTAAAATGTAGCCGCTGGGACTGTCATAGGCTTTTTGAATACAACTTTTAACCGCCAGGTCCACATCCTGGGTATTCCCCAAAATTAATACCTCTACAGGGTCTACATTCCCCAGAATCGGAACCTTGCCCCCTGCTACCTGCTTGGTATAGGCCAGATCCACTTTGTTATCGATACTCAACATATCACAGCCTGATGTCACCATGTCTGCCACAATGGCTGTCGTATCTCCGCAAATATGGTAGCATACCATTCCTTTGGCCTCATGGATATCCTGCATCAAATCTATCGTATAAGGCAAAACGAATTCCAAATACTGTTTGCGACTGAGGATCGTCCCGGAAGCAATGGGGTCACACAACAAAATCACAGCCCCGGCTTTAATAAATTCCCGGTAAATCGTCTTTAAGCCTTGAGTACAGAAACGGAGCAACTGGTGTACCTTCTCCGGATTTTTTCTGGTTGCCCTCAGCAAACTCTCTGTTTGATAGATGCTGGCAGCCGCCGTAAAAGGACCGGATATCAATACCCCTGTCGGAACCTCTCTTCCCAGTTCATTAATAAGAATTTTAGTTGCTTCCACATGGAGCTGAAGTTTCCTGTCATTCTTCAGTTCCAGCTTGGCCATGTCCAGCTGGTCCACATGATTTAGATCGTTCAGGGCATAACTCATAATTGCCGGGATGGAGTCTTCCGGATCATTCATCACAGAACCCAGGGCTATCCCTACTCCATGCAATCCGTATTCGATGATGGTTAAATCATTGCCGAATCTTTTATAGGCAGCCACCTGAGCCTTGGCTTCATTTAACGCACTGCTCCTTTTTTCCTTATGGGTCATTCCCAAGGCCAGGCCGGACATGGAGCAGACCACCGGCATAGCCAGAATTCTGTCCATAGGCTTTCCTGTCATAAAAGCGGCCAGCCGTTCGTTAGGGGTCATGTGATCATCTTTATGCATAGGTCACTTTCTCCTTCATTTCCTAATGAAATCCTAGTGAAAATTTGCTGTTGTTTTGCGTCTTTTTTTTAAATTAAAGCAGCTCAAGGGTTTTAACTATCCCGTTTTGCAAGACAAACTCTCTGTTTTTAACGCACATTTGCCCAACAAATTTCGTTTTTCCTACTACTTTTTGACAAGCCGAAAAATAGTTTATAGGCGCACCCAGATCAATGTCCTGCCAAACGGCTTTCTCTGTCCCCAGCAAGGCAAAGGCGGTTTTAGGACAAAGCAGCAGGAGACTTTCATTGCCGAGGATTGTTTCCACTCTTTTAAAGAAAGGATAAGTAAAAAGTTCCACTGTTTTTGCCGACATCTCAGGTCCCAGGATATTCAGGCCGCCGGTAGAATCACCATAACTGAACATAGTGACTCCTGCCTGCTGTGCTGCCTCCACATAGCGCAGCATTTCCCTCTGCAATTTATCAAAAATAAGCTTCATCTGCTCCGGCTTTTTGCGAAATATCTTGAAAATATGCCGGGGCTCCATTAATATATTCAGAATTGTATAAGGTCCTGAAATGTATAAAACTACCTGTTCGCCTTTGTCCTGCAAAGCTTGGCAGGCTTTTAGCACTTCGGCGATACGCCCTTTCGAATAGTCAATTTCAGGCAGGTCCAATAATTCTTCTGCTGTTATGCAAATATAGTCTTCCCCTCTTGGGCCTGCGTTTTCATCACCATAATTAACATGCCCTCCCAGTGCTTCGCCTTCGACCGTATGACAAAAGGGCAATTCACAAAATTCCGTTTTGTCATAGTCCTTCAAGGCCAGAGCCAGTTGGGCCATACCCTGCCACGTTTTATAGGCCTGAGGAAATTCTAAATCCAGTCCCTTTACGGCGTCCTTATTAATTCCCACAGAATTGACATAGGTACACTGAAAGTCAACAATTTTACTCATGCGGCCCTCCTCCCGGCTATTTGCCAAACCACTCCGCTATAGCTTCTTTATTTAAATCAGTACCGATTACAACCACCTTGGCCGCCTTGTCCTCAGCCAGGTATTCCCACCGGCAGTGCTGAGGCGTAAAGTTAAAAAGAATGGAGTGCTGTGTATCAAGCTCCAAAATTCCTTTGGCTCGCAAAATGCAACCGTGTTCCTTGCCGCTTAGGGCTGCCAATACTTTTTCAAGCTCAGCTTCAGAAAAAACCTTTGGCTTCGCAATCGAGAGACTGTCAAACACTTTGGCGGCAGGCATTACATTCATTCTTTCTTTCGCGTCAATACCAAAGCCATGTGCTGTATGTAATATTTCCATAAGTTCTTCGCCGGCATGAGAATACCAATCTTCCTTAACAATAAACGCAACCGGGTTGATTGTGCTTATTTGGGCAATTACTTTTTCCAGCTCCTGCTGTTCCATTTGGTTCATATGGCTGAGGAAAATTATGTGGGCATTGGCAATTTGATCTGAATAGAAACTGCCGAAGTTTTCTGAATAATCATCAAATGCTGCTGCATCTACGATGGTAATCAGATGCTTTATTTGAATAGCCAAATCTCCCGTTTGCCGAATTCCCTGGCAAACCTTGATAATGTCCGAAAGGCTGCCAACTCCCGAAGGTTCTATTAAAATATGCTGCGGGTGATAGCCTAACACCAGCTCTCTTATAGCCTTCTCAAAGTCCTGTACAACGCTGCAACAGATACAGCCGGCATATATTTCTTTAACCGGGAACTCCTTGGGCAGCAAATCCCCGTCAACACCGACTTCACCAAATTCATTTTCTATTAAAGCAATTTTTCCCTCCAGGTTGGGAAGGAGCTTTTTTAGGAAAGACGTCTTGCCAGCCCCTAAAAATCCGGAAACAATACTTATCTGAGTCGTCATATTGTGTACCTCTTTGTAATATGCGATAAACTCCCATTACTAGTATGCTTTAGCATTAATAGAATGTCTAATTGCAAAATTGTATCACTGCTATGCTTTTGGATAGAAATTGTCGATTTGTTACAACGCAAAAAAAGCCGCCCACCAGGGCGAACTGAAGTGCTCCCTGTCAAGTAGACAGAACAAAAAAGAAAAATTTAAGCAGTCTTGGTTCGAAACTCCATCGGACAAAGGCTGTTTAATTTTTTCTGTAGACGTTCGTAGTTATAGAAATAGATATACTGCTCGATCGCGTTTTTAAGATCCTCAAATGTAGGATATTTATGAAGGTAATACTTCTCACATTTCAATGTGCCCCAAAAGCTTTCCATAGGTCCATTATCGATGCATTTGCCGACCCGGGACATACTTTGGGTTAGTCCCTTCGAAACAAGCCGTTTTTTGAAACGTAACGAGGTATATTGAAAGCCGCGATCGCTATGCAGCATAGGTGTAGCTCCAGGGGTTGTTTTCAGAGCCAGTTTTAGTGTTTTAAAAACAAGCGGATTATTGTTGGAATGTCCTATTACGTAAGAGACGATGGACTTGTCATATAAGTCCAAAATCGCACTCAGATATGCTTTTTGACCATTTCCATATTTGAATTCAGTCACATCTGTAACCCATTTTTCATTGGATGTTTGAGCAGTAAATTGTCGGTTTAATAAGTTTTCAGCTATATGTTGTGGTGTAGATCGAATATAACTTTTTCTCTTTCGACGAATCACAGCTTTGATCCCAGCAACCTTCATTAAACGATAGATTCGCTTATGATTAACTGGATAGCCGATTTGGCGGGTTACATGAATAGTAAGTTGGCGGTATCCAAAGATCCCTTCTACTTTTTCATAAAGAAGAAGCATCGTATCTAGAAGTTCCTGGTTTACTTTCTCACGAGGACTCTCTTTACGGTTTAGCCACTTGTAATAGCTGGAACGGGGAAGCTGTAACAGTTCGCAAAGAAGATTCACACTAAAACCATGTTCGCTTTGCACCGATTGAATGGCACGATAGAGATGGTCCTGCCGTGTCTGACTTAGCTTCACCGCCTTTCGAACTGTTGTAACTTTTTTAATAAAGCATTTTCTGCCCGAAGGCGCTCATTTTCATATTCTAGTTTCTTCATCGCCAGTTTTTGACGCTCGATATCAGTGAGTTCTTCCGGTGCTTTTTTACGCCCACGGCCATCTTTTAAAGCCTCTTCGCCACCAGACTCATATTTAGCTACCCATTGATATACTTGCTGATAGGATACCTAATACTGCGTTGCTGTACCCTGGTAATCGTGGTTATTTGCTAAGCAATACAGGACAATATCAATCCGTTCCTTCCAATCGGTAGACCGTCCTTTTGTCATAGTGCTTGTCCCTCCGGTTCCTGTGGATTTAAAGCTACTATGACTATTATACTTTTTAATCCAATTGCGCAGTTGACGACAACTCAATATTTTATACTTTTCTATGATTTCTTTCTGAGACGTTTCTCCAGAAAGAAATTCATGCACTGCAGAAAGCTTCAGTTCTGCTGAGTAACTCTGATTCTGGTATCTATCTTCCAGACCTTCGATTCCATGATGTTTCAGACGATGTATCCATCGCTTTACGGTTGTAATATCAACGTCATATTTATTGGCAACAGATCGCTGGCTTGATTCTCCTTGCCCAAACTCATAGATGATTGCCAACTTTTCTGCACCGCTATATCGACTCTTCTTAGGCATGAAAATGCTCCCCCTTTTGGTAACAGGTTTTATTATTTCTCCTGTCTACCTATTGGGGAGCATATCAAACCCGGCAGGCCGCTTGCAAAAAAAGGAAGGATACTTAAAGGATGATTTAATATTACATCAAAATAGTCAATATTGTGTTATAGCTTGGTAAATATTATGTTAAATCATTCTAGGGCGAAATAACTATTATCCAACACCAACAAAACAACGCCAAGCAGAATAGCCGCCTGGCGTTTGGTTAAACTAAGCATAATCCTCACTCTTCTCCCATTAAGCGCCGCCTCCACGGCGCTATTTTTCTATCCTTCAGTTATTTAGCAGATGACTATAAGAATCAACGTAACCAGTGCAATCACAAACGCAATAGCAAGCCATATTTGCCATTGATCGAAATTATGGTAAGCAGCAAAACCATTAACTTTACGCCCGACACCATCAATCGTATTTTTTATTTTCCCTATATCCATATTAACCCCCCGCTCACGTTATGTTATTATATTGTATTCACCTTACGCTTGAGCCGCCCGTAAGCACGGTTAACTATTTTGCCGATACCAATTGCTTTACCCCTGATTAAATCCCCCACCGCCCCCCCCTTGTCAGTACCAGGCAGAAGCCACAAATCCCAATGGTGGCCTCCTTATCAGCAAAACACTCAATAATTTTTTGGTAATCTCACATACTAACAATGGGATAGCCTAGCTTAACAAACCAAAGGAGGCGTATGCTATGGAAACAATAGCAATCGCAATATACGTCGTAGCCGGCATGTGTTTTTTAGCTGTCGCATTCTTTGATTGGCTTTCCTATCCTTGGCAATAGGGGCGTTATGCCCCTTTGCCTCACTTAATTTTAGCCATTGTCAGACATATATTCTCCGCTTCTCTAACGGCATTAAATAAAAATTAATTGGAAACACTATCTCTGGAGGTGACTTTGATGAACAAATCTACGAAACAACAAGAACAAGAGGCAAATGCTTCAGTAGGATATGGGCCAAACAATCCGGAGCCTTTATCCTTTAAAGAATCAGAAATTCCGAAAGATAAGGATGCATTACACGCCGCCGCGGAATATATTAATTCCACACCTTCGGTCAATCCAGTTACAGAAGCAGTTAATAGAACTGAACCATAGCGGGGTATTCCCCGCTATTTTTTTATTATCCTCGCATTACTAACTTCGTCTAAAATATTGTTAAAACAAATAATAGCCGAAAATTTATTGATCACAAGACGTGTTTCGGCTATAATATAACAAACTTTAATTTTAGACGATGAGGTGATCTCATGAATTATATACACAGAGCAATGGAGAATACGTTTCTCCGTCTTAGCAAGGAATTTCCCGCACTGCTGCTCACCGGTCCAAGGCAGGTTGGCAAGACAACCATGCTGCAAAAAATGGCGGAGGAGGAAAACATAGGGCGGAAGTATGTGACACTGGACGATTTGACGGAACGCCAAATGGCGAAGAACGATCCGAAGATGTTCCTGCAAATCCATAAGCCGCCGGTGTTTATCGATGAGGTACAGTATGCACCGGAGCTGTTTACCTATATCAAAATACATGTTGACCAAAACCGACGGGCCGGTGACTTTTGGTTGACTGGTTCGCAGGTATTCAAGTTGATGGAGGGGATACAGGAATCTCTGGCCGGGCGTGTCTGCCTGCTGCATATGTCTCCCATATCACAGGCGGAGATTGATGGTGCTTCCACCGCACCTTTTGTGCTGGATTTTGAGCAGTTGTCACAGCGGGTAAAAGAGCGCACTCCTATTGATACGCCTGCACTTTATGAGCGTATTTTCAGAGGCGGTATGCCTGCCCTCATCAGCGGGCAGTATAGCGACCATCGGGCAGTGTATTCCAGCTATATCAGTACCTATATAGACCGGGATGTGAAAGAGCTTTCCGGTACCATTGATTCACTCAGGTTTATGGATTTCATCACGGCCGCCGCAGCTCTGTGCGGACAGATGCTCAACTACAAGACCATCGCTGACGCTGCCGGCATTGACCAGATTACCGCCAAAAACTGGCTGGGGATTTTAGAGCGACTGGGCATTGTGTTTTATCTTCATCCTTATTCCAACAATATGCTTAAACGCATGGTAACTAAGCCTAAGCTGTATTTCTATGACTGCGGGTTAGTGGCCTACCTGACCAAATGGAGCAGCAGTGATACCCTGATGAATGGTGCCATGAGTGGTGCGATTCTTGAGAATTTTGCGGTATCTGAGATTGTCAAGAGCTATCACAATTGCGGCTGGGAGGCCTTTATTTATTATTATCGGGATAAGGATACTAAGGAGATTGACATTCTGCTAGAGGACAGTGGCAAGCTATACCCCATGGAAATCAAGAAAACTGCCACGCCTCAAAAGCAGCTAACTCGTGTGTTTGGTGTAATTGACAAGGCTACTTTGGAACGTGGAACAGGGGCTATACTTTGTACAACTGACAGGTTATCGGCGTTTGACAGCCAGAATTTGATTGTGCCTATTTGGGGGATATAAGTTTAAATGCCTTTGGCCGTTACTTTTGTAGTGGCTAAAGGCATCTCAGGTTGTTCTGATAATGAAGCTATCATGAACGACCCGTTTTTCAGATCATTTAAGATGCTAAGCCAAAACTTGGCGCTTTCGTTTTTTCCCGCCCATAGACCAAGCATGTCCCGGATACCATCCATTTGATAGGGTGCAAAAATTGCCCGAAACAGACTTTCTAAAACCCAACTTTTACATCGAAAATGCAAAAACCCTTTGAAATCAAAGGGTTTTTATTGTATCAATATGAGTGTTAAGATATGGCAGAGAGGGTGGGATTCGAACCCAAGGTCTCTTGACAGGACTTTTGATTTCGAGTAGTGAAAAGCCCTGTATGGCCAGTATCAGCACGTATTATCCCGTCCAAAGAAACACTGATAAATCGGCCATTCGGCCATTTCTGTTTGCCATGCAATATCACCCAGTACCAACGAATTTTAAGGGGTCCGAATGATTTTGTTGCCACGCCGTTGCCAGGAGTTCTGTAGAAATGTCCGCTAGTTACAACAAAAGCGGACACTTTTACATGAATTCCGTTAATTTAAATATATTTATCGGTGCGCTTTAATCCATCGCTGTATATCATTTTCATCAAGATTTCCAGCAGCTAACCCCAGCCCCAAATCAATTAATTCTTGCTGACTGTACTGCAATTTATATCCGTTCAATTGCAAGAGCAATAACATAGCAGCAATGCCGATTCGCTTGTTACCGTCAACAAAGCCATGATTGCTTACAAGACTGTAAGCAGTAGCCGCAATTTTTTCTTCAACCGTTTCATATAAGTCATTGCCACCAAAAGTAGCATATGCCCGGCTAACAGCACTCTCAATCAAACCGATATCCCGTATACCATGACTTCCCCCAGTCTTATCTATAACCTTTTGATGTAATATGATAATATCCGAAACGGACAAACCACGCATCACTTAGCCAGCTCCATCAACGCTTCTTTATTAGTATCTATTATGTCATCCATCATGGCTTCCAACTCTTGTTGCTGCTTACTCTTAAGGAACTCAACAAAATCAATAACCTGCTGCTTCTTTTCTTCGGGCAATCCCTGAAAGTCTTGCAATAGTTTTTCAGCTAAAGTCATTAATTTTCACCTCCCGAACCCTTCTTAATTATATTATACCCCAATATTGGTTGTTTTCGTAATCCTATAAACTGTGATTTAATAATTTAACTCGGACAAATAGCCCGAATTAGACTTAAACCAGAAGTTCTGAAAATTACGCTTGCTCAACTAAATATTTATAGTAATCCAGCATCCTGACATAGTAGGAGTCATCACGAATAACCGAAGTAACAAACCCTTTTAAGACATGCTCTCTTACTTTGCCCTGGTAATTATAGAATATCCAACGCCAATCATGCACCGTCCCCTGCACGTTTACCTCTTCTAAAATCGCTTTCTGAGGGCTGTGGGGTTGAAATACCCTGCTTCTACTCATTATCATCGAAAGCGATATTAATTGGAAAATGGGCGACCGAGACAAGGCTATACAGACGTTCTTCTGTATAGCTCGAGTACAGTTAAATAGGTGAAAATCCTATACACGGGGCGCATGAAAGTGCGTGACGTGTCCGATGGGGGGAGCGGCTCTGGTTCAACGGAGCGCAGGTAACTGCGAACGTGAATAGCTCAACCCTACAACATATCTTAGCGAAGATATGGAATGGACCTTGAAATGGTTCTATGAGGTAATGTCTAATATGGTGCTAGGTTTCAACTGCCTTGACCATCATAACCAAGAGAAACCGTTACTTGTAACGGGTAGTAACACGGAACTTCTATATTCCGCCGTCATTAGGCTATGATGCGAAGTGCGACACCTACGTTAGACTTATACTGACTGTACAATAATCGGGTAAGTTCCGAACGGCGATTCTCTGAATCGTGCGAGGAACGGAAGCGAGAATGACTAGAGTTTGAACTGACCTGCTAGAAACGGTGGGAAGGTGAAGCTGGATGGTGTGGCAACCATTCACTTAAAGCTACTCGAAAGTTCCACCTCTCCTTGAGAGAGTACGCATAGGGGTGGCTCCCCTCTTATGTAGATATATATGTACCGTATATGCGTACACCGAGGCGTATGTACGCTTGTACATAACTTATATTGTAAAAAATATATATCTGTATAAGAGGCGAGCCAGCTTTTAGGCGGGAGCCTGTCCATTCGAAGTACAATGGGAGTTGAAAAAGATGGTCTATGAAGATGGAGCTTGGCAAGCGTTCTTGGAGCAAATCATTCGTCTCGTGTCGCGCCACGGATACCAAAACTTTTCCTTATCTATGTATCCGCTGACGAAATTCTCGAAATGGGGCGGCATCGACAAAAAACTAATTGCAAAATACCATGCGGATTCGACAACTATGCAGAGATATAGAGCTAGAAAAAAAGGGTATTGCGCTTATTACTTTCTTCGATGGAAGCAGTATGCTATCTTGTTTAAGTCGACAGGTCAAGTTCCCCCTGGGATTATTCAGGATGATATCTTTCTCTCTATATCTCGGCATTCTATCAATATACGAATTGGTGAATCCGTTGTGATACAAATAGTCCAGAATGATGGAAGAATAACTGCCAAGCTAGATGAAAAGACGTACAAGGGGCTGAAATCGAAGCTTTTTTATGCGGCAAATGACGCACAGAAAAAACGTAACGCAAAGCCTCTTGAAATTGAATACAACAAACTCAACGGTCTACCTTGCTGGAGGGGTATTCTACAACAAAAAAGGAGGTTGAAACGATACTGTACTAAACTCGCCAAAGAGCGGAGAGTTACGCTAAATGCCAGTAACTTGCGATTTAGAATCCTGCGACAACCTCATAAAAGCAAAGATTTCGGCACTTTGCCGTCCTCTGACATAAACACAGAAGTCGGGGTTTAAAACCCCCGACTTCGGAGGTCAGATTAACTGACCTCTTTTTTACAAGCGACTGTTATTGTTGAAATGTCTAATGAAAGGTTTGAAATATATTAATACCAGCTTTTTAGCTTGGTATTGTTTTAAAAATGTAGGAATTAATTTCAAAAAGTAGATAAAGGATTTTGGGATTGATTTATGTAATATATACTAAATGATTTTCAGAAAAAGGAATCATTTGAATGAATTATATTATAATGTTTTTTGTGGCTATACCTTTATTTATTATAGTCTGTCAGATTAGTAGAATTTTATTTAAAAGAGTAAAACGTTTTAACCGCAAATATACTTTTATTAAGGTAAAAAAACCGCTTAATAAAAGTATAAGTTGGACGCAAAGAGTTTATAAAGGAAATAGATTTATAAAGAAATATCCTTTCGGGACATTTAGCTGGGCAATGTTTATTTTTTCTCTAACAGCGTGTGATTATTTTCCTGAATTTATAAATTTTATAAAGAAATATAGCATATTGAAGTATGCCATATTAATATGGATTCTTTATTATTTTCAAAGTGGAAGCAAATATATTAGAAAAGAAAGTAAAAAAATTAATCGTATATTGGTTACTATAGTTCTTACAATCTTGACTTGTTTAGCAATTTCGCCGACGTGGTTAACATTTCTGTCTATAATATCAAATAATGCAGATTTCTTCCTTGTAATAATTGGTATATTATTTTGTTTTTTGCCACTCTATTATATTACTTTATCCATGTTAGATATTTTAGAAAATCCCTTATTAAGAGTATTAATTGGATATATATATTCTATTTTAATAGCAGTATATACAGCTTTGGCTATTGGTATATATAATTTTGAAATTGGAGAAGCTACAGGGGATTTAAGTACCTACACAGGTATTGTAAAAATGATTATTAATGGAATTACATATCTGTCCCAAACCTCGTTAAAAGATATCGTTATGCCCAATGAAACAATAAATGTAAACCGCATAATACAAATTTTAATAGGTGGATATGGCACTTTAGTAATTGCATATATTAATAGGATTGCATCAAGTCCAAAAGAAAAATCAGAAATAAATCATGAGCAGGCAAAATAGCCTGCTTATTTATTTTGTAAAAGTAGGTTTTTGCAATAGGTCAATATTGTTCATATAACCGCCTTCGGGCGGTTATTTCTTTAACTTATTATGGCTATAGATTTAAATTAATATATACATCATCCAATTCCTCTTTGGTAATACCGATATAAGCAAGCGTAACACTTGGCGCAGAGTGGTTTAAAAGTTTTTGTATGCGAGTAATATTCGTTCCCGCCTGATAAGCCCAGTAGCCAAATGTTTTTCGCAGAGTGTGCGTTCCTACAGCCTCCTTAATTCCGACCATATTGGCAGCTTGAGAAAGAATTCTATAAGCCTGCACACGACTTATTGCACCCACTCCCTTGCGCGAAGGAAACAAATAACCTGCTTCCAACCCTGTAGCTTGTAAATATTCTTTGATTGCTTTTTGGCATGTATCTGATAGTGGGAAATCTTTTGTCTTCCCAGTTTTCTGTTCCTTTAAACTGATACGTTCTTTACGCTTTACGTCCTGCACCTGTAAGGAGAGTAAATCGCTAATGCGTAAGCCGCTATTAATGCCTAACACAAACAAAAGATAGTCTCGAATATTTCCAGCTTTCAAATAGCGTTTTACTGCCTCTATCTGTTTTTTGCTTCTGATTGGCTCAACCAATTCCATATTGAATCACCTTCTATTAAATGTAACATATCATATTTGATACTATCATATGTTACATTCAATACCAAATAATAAAAACCACAAACTATAAAAACACCCGTAATCCCATCGTTCGCACAGTTTAACGGGTATTTTCCTTATGTAACAGAAGTTAGTTGTGTTACATTCACAAATGCGATGCCATCTACATCAATCATCTTTGTTAATCTTATAGTCCAGACAATCCGAACAGATTTCTATACAGTCAGCATGATTATATAACAACGCTCCACAGCAACTACAAAATGACAATTCGTCTATATCGCACTGATGCCCGCAAGAAAAACAAATAGCTGTACCTTTTTCATAATCAAACACAAACGATTCGCACCCACATTCAAGACATGTATAAAGCGGATATTCACCGCCATCCTTAATGGTTGAATACGCATCCATACCTAAAACATTATTAACATAGTCTTCGGCCGCTGATTCTCCACTGTCCTCATACTTACAAAAACAGCATTTTACGCTACCACCATCTATCACTAAAAATTTCTCTTTACACTCTGGGCAAATTATCGCGGATTCCCCACTTTGTTCAAGTTCTTTTCGTGCTAATAACTTAGCATCGTCATAGTGTTGCGTAAGACCTCGCATGGCATCCTTTATCTCGAAAAAAAGCTGACGTTCTTCTTCACTAAATTCCTCAATATCATAATGTTCTGCTATAAACTTTATCAAAATAGAAATACTTTTATGAATAGAGCTTTCAATAGACAAAATATTCTCGTCTAACTTAAAATGCTCTGCTTTATTACGCCTTCCTCTTAAATTTTTCAAGCATCGCTTGTCTGATTCATTAAGATTTATATCACATAGATTTTCCAAACGCCCAATGATGGTCTCACTATCAGCGCTTTTTAAATCGCCTGTTTCCAAATCTTTCTTTCTCGCCTTATTCATATCTGCAAAAACGTATGTCCAATTCTCTTGCAGTAAATGATGTTTAAATACAAGCTCTATTCCAGATGATAAATGAAGTAATGCGTACTTAATTAGTCTCTTTTTCTCAGCCTCATCAATCGCACCTTCATTAGCAACCGATAGATTATTAATCGCTGATAAAATAAAATCTAACCCATTTTCAAAAACTGTGTATTGCAAAATTACCCGACCTCTTCCATGCATTTTACATAAAATATATACTCTATATCCAATCTCCTATTTATCTACTCATAATACTCGAAATATAATTTTATTAAACTTATTTCTGCACTACCAGAAATTATAAATTCACGTATTTTATTTTTTATTAACTCTTTTGCCCCATCAACCTCAATAATCCTGTTATTAATTGCTTCTGGTAATTGGGTTAACCATTTTAAATCAAACTTGCTAAAGTTAAAATTATTCATATCATAGATAAAATCAAATAAGTCGCTTTTCCCTTTAAATACATCATACTTATTAATTTCTACTACCTTTTTTGCATATATTAAATTAATTAAATATCCCATATATGTATCTATAGGATTGGGTATAGAATTTCCATTTGCTTTATCGACAAACGAAACCAAAGTATTTATAAAACATTCCTCGAATTCCTGATTTGGAGTGATTACATCCCTCAGACATGCGACTACATATAATTCAACATTAAAATTCGTTTTTAGCTCATTATTAATCAAAGAAATTAATTCCTCTTTAATGTTTCCATTAGCAATCTTAAACAAGGGGATAATAACCCTTGTAAAAAATCTTGTCCGATAGTCCGTTAAATTTTTATCATTATTTATCTTCCAAATTAAATTGTTTATAACTCGAGAAATATCTTTCAAAAAATTTCCTTCTTTGCTAATAATTACACTAACAAAATCTTCAATAACTCCCATTGTCTTGGTTGCTTCCAAATCCCACGCAGACGCTCTATTATCTACAATCTTAATGACATAATTCTGAATAAAATCATATATTATTTCTGAATCTATATTTTCTTTAAACTTATTATGTTGAATAACAATAAAATTTGATATATTTTTATAATTGTTATAGGTTAGTGATGATAATCGCTGTAACTCATTAATTTTTGTCATAATAACCTTAAAATTATCAATTCCAATATTTACATAAGATAAAGCCGCTAATGATTCATCCAACATATCATTATTAGGGAAAATGGTTTTAAATCTAATGATAGAATCAACTAAATTCTTAAACGCTGAAATACATTTATCTATATCGTTTTTTTCCATCTCTAATTCATTGATTTTATATTTATCAAACAGTAATGATATTTCCTTTTCTTCGATATTACTAATCATTAAGAACATTATAGAGTATGGTATTTTCCTGAGTTTACTTCTGCGAATAGGTATTTTTAGAATATTGTCTTCAGGATTAATTTCTTCTGTAGTGTAACTAATTAGCATTGTTTCGGCTATTGTATGATAAAACGCTTTCAATTCTGAATAATGTCCAATTAGTAAATAATTATATGTTATATACTCCCAAAAGTTATTAAGCTGAATTTCGGTTTTTATTATTGGCGAGGCTCCCCCCACTCTAATAACATCTTTTTCTTTCGACACCTCATTCTGCAACAAAAATACTCTATTATGATATTTATAAACAAACTGAAAATTTAATAATTCTTCTTTAATAAAAGAAATTGCTTTGCGCTCTTCTAAGGGCAAACTATTATAAATTTCATTCAAATCAATAGTTTGGATTTCAGCAGTTAAGTTCTTATCACATATTGGATTAATAAAACTTCCTTGCGTTATTAATCTACCAATATGCTTTCTATTAAATTCAGATATAAAAAACAAAAGATATTTTTTATTATCAAAAAACATTGCAGATGCATCTTTGAAAATATTGTATGCTAAAAAATAATCCCGAAATTTATAGTGCAAAAAAGCTCTACGAAAATAATCAATGTCTTTATTTAAAGGTTTTTGCAATTCACAATCAAGTATATTAGAAAGAAATACATAATTGAAATTTTGTATTGCCTCAAAAACTTCATCTGCTTTAATTTCAACCGACGGAACATTATATATAACTTTACCGTTAACATCTTCAAATCCCCGAATATTTGCCTTCTGAAAAGTTTTATTAATGATATCAATTTTTTCTTTTAATACCTTATCGTCATTTAACAAATCCTTTTTTTTACTAAGGCAATCCACTTCCTCAGTAAATTTAATAATGTCCTCTGAATGAGTTCTTATACAGTCCTTATCTAAATCAGACGTTTTAGAAATATCAAGGATTCTTATAATATCATCAGGTAGTACTTTGTTTAGTGGCTCAAAGACCTCTAATTTTTTGTACATAGTTTCTATTTTACTTTCTGGTTCTTGATACTTTTTTACAAAGTTTAAGAATTTATATAGAAATTTCCCTTTAGGATGTAACCCATCAAGTAAATTATCGCTAACAACAAGACTCTCAACCAAGTCTTTCACTTCTGAGCAATACAGAATATTTATGCCTTTCTTTTTATAGTATTCAAATTGAATTCTGTCGATATTCCCTTTCTCTTCCATATTTCCAATATCCAGAAGATAAGCATGCTGAAAATCTTCTTTAAGAATATCTTTAACCCATTGAAATATTAGATGAACATTAGGGTCATTAACTGAATAACCGACAAATAAAATTATATGTGTAGCAAATAATGATTTTATAAAATTTTCTATCAATCTAAAATTGAAAGAATAAGATAAATAATCATCCTCTTTTAATACAATGTTTTTAAATTTCAAATCGCCATGCATCTTTATCAACATTTTTCCATTGGGGGTATATGGTAAATCCTTGTCTTGACCTACAACATCATAAAACACCCCATTTGAATGTGCTGCCATTTCTATTAAATCATCATAATTTGTAGTAACAATATGAGCAGGATTAAGTGAAAGCAATATATCATGAATAGCAGTTGGTTTAATATCTACAGAAAATACTTTATTGATAATATCATAATATTCTTTTTTTCCTCTCTCATTAAAATAATACTGAGGAATTTTCAAATACTCTTCATTAGTATATTTATCAGCTTCTTTGCCGATTCCTTTAGCAAAATAACTAATTAGACTTCCCCATGATGGTAATCCTGAATTTGCAGATACTCCTGCACCTACAAATAGAACAAGTTTATTTTTCTGAGAAGCTTCTTGTATTTTTTTTACGCTTTCAATAGTAAATCCTCTCATTTTGACCTCCATTAATCATCCATGTGTCTCACAATATGCTGTGTGTTTTATTTTTGAAATTTTCCAACTAGTATAAGTATAGCACTTCTTATTTATAATCTATATCCCTAATACATAAAATGGGGCAGTAAACACAACTGGCTATACTGGTTGTACATTAATACTTTTACCAAATAAATTTAACACTTAATTATCCTAATTCCGCAAGATAGGCGATATTGGCAACCTAATGGAAGACCATTTTTTTGCGCTTCTTTTTTTGCCGCTGGACAGGAATGCAACAGGTTCAATGGCGGCAACGCAAAGAAATTAACCGTCCCGCAAAAGAGTGCATTTGCTCAGACCAAACTCTTGTAGTGGGAGATATTCTCTTTCGATATTCCACCTACACAAAGTAGTGTAAATAGGCACGAAAGAGCTCCCCCGAATCAGGAAGTTCTTTCGTGCCTATCTTTTTTCTGAATCAAATTGCAAATTATTAGTTATTCATTTTAGTTTACATATACTGCATATTTATGTTTTTGGGGGATTTTATTGGGGGTCCCTTTTTGGGTTTTATTTTGGGTTTTTAATTTAAAAATGGCTTCCGCGAAATTTCGCGGAAGCCATGAAGCCTTTAAATATGGCGGAGAGGGTGGGATTCGAACCCACGGTCCCTTTGACAGGACACTTGATTTCGAGTCTGCTTTAAGGGGTTTTGTGTATATTTTCATTGATTACGAACCCTTATAAATACTGCATTTTCAGCTTCTAGACCTTACGTTTACTAACAATCGTTAAAGAACATTTTCAAGCGATAAGGGACAAAATCAGGGACAGAAATTAACCGGATTCTTTAATCGTTAATGGGTAATTCGATTAACCGTAGTTCCCAAGGGATTTTTATACCCTGCTTTTCAGCTTCCTCCTGGAGTTTGATGTCCTCATTAATCATTTCATCAGTATAACCAAGCTCTTTGGCTTTTTTTATGAATTCATCTTTTTCCAATCGGCATGCCCTCCATAGGATAATTATACCAAAAAATAGACCAGCGGAAAATTCCGCTGGTTAAACTTATTTCAGTTTACTGTTCAATAGTTCCTCTAACTCTTCAATCTTCTTCTGCTGTTCGTCCGTCCTAATACCGCTTAGGAATGGCATTAGAGGCCATAATAATAGTGTTGGCTATCTTGGTATCAATCTCCCCATTTAGGCCATATTAGCCACCCTGGAGAGTGCCTTGCGTATCTCGTAAGGAGTAGACAGCTTAAGGTGTTTTCGCTTATCCCTTTTAAGGGCTGTGAATATTTCTCTCATGCGTGTAACGGTGTCCCTAAACCTATCATCTTCTTTTTAGGTGTCAAAAATGTCAACATATATAATTACAGATGTTAGTAAAAGTTAGTATTTTTTAGGATGTCACTTATGTCACTATAGCTGCTTTTCTTGCTCAGGTTCGGCATTCTGTTGTTGGTACTTATTGAGCAAACCATGTTCTATAACCATTTGAGCTAAACAATGGGCAAGGGCTTCCCAAGGATTGTCATTAGGTGAATCGCCACCATCAATAACCTTTTCCTCACCCGTTTTACGGTTAATTACAAATGTAACCATGTATTTACTCCTTTTTAAGGACTCCGATATCTCCGAATACTAAATTATACGGCCTTTTTTATGGAGTCTATAATGCCTTGCTAAAACCTTGCTATTTTTAGGATGTTAGAAATGTTAGATTTTGCTCTTTTTAGGGCCTGCAGAATCTGCAGATACTTTTTAGGGACTCTAAAATCTCTAAAATACCTTGCCCTTACCTTGGTATTACCCTTACCGTTCTAACCTTTCAAGTTGTTTTAAGCGTTCATCAATATAGTTTTTAATGTTAGGTTTTGTTAGGTTTCAAACATTTTGAGCAATATGAATCAGTTATACATGCGTTCTTCCAAATACTTTCGGGATAGTCTACCAGCAGTAATAATATAACCTTTTTCCTCTAACTCATTATTGAGTTTCCTCATAATTCTATAAGCATGAGGTACGGAAACATCAAGTATTTCTGCAAGCTCTTGAACTCTTACAAACTTAGATTTTTCTTCTGGTTGCTTAGTCATAACTATCCCCCTGTTCTATTAGTTGCTACACCTTGCTAAAACATAATCCTTTTAAGGTATGAAAAACCTGAAATAATAGCCTTTTTTAGGGCGTCAGAAATGTCAGGAAATACCGGTATCGTCCTTTTTTAAGGGCTCCCAAATCTCCCAGAACAATCTTTTTAAGGCCTCGCAAATCTCGCATTCTTCCCTCATGCGCGTTACGGTGTCTGCATACCCTTTTTTAGGGCATGTAAAATCGGTAATTGTTTTTAGGGTGTCGGATATGTCGGAATGCATGATTATTCTATATTTCTAAAATAAAACAAGCACAAACGTATGTTTTTATTTTAGAACATACGTTTGTGCTTGTAAAGTCAAATCTGTCATTTTAAGGTATAAAAAATCTGTCAACCCAAGAGCAGACAGATTTTTTATACCTTATTTTCTATTTTAGGAGTATCCTCTTTTTCCTCAACGGATGAAACTGACTTTGAAAATGCACCTTTAAAAACCAAGAATAATGAAGCCAATCCCGCCAATGCAGCCGCAACATCTTGACCTATTGCCAATGCAAAAGCTGTTAGACCGATACTACATAATATGGAAAAGAACGCCATCCACTGACTTCTACAATCTCGGGATATTTCACCTCGCAATGCTATAGCCTGCATGTTACGAGTGTGATCAGAATCTTTTTCAAATACTGTCAATATGCGTTCCGGTGCAGTTGGCATAACTTGTCCATACTTTGCAAATTCCTCAGCGGGTGGAATTGGCCCTATATACCGCTCCGCAGAGAGCACTCTTCGTACATTATTAGTTCGAGGCTCATGCTTATCTTTTTCATCTAATACTTCCGGTTCAACCACAGCTTCTACTTCTGAAGGTCTGGACTGAGCTCCTCTTTCAATAGAATCTCGATGCCTGTTAAACTTTTGGCCCATCTTCACTACCTACTTTGTCCATAGCTTTTCGTAAAGAACTACCTGTTGTCTTCCAATTTCGTTCTGCAAGTTGTTTAGCACTTTTAGGAACATGCTTACGGTAGTCAGTATCAGGCCATAAATCAGGCATAATGGTGTCACTACATAATACATTTTTTATAGTGACTTTAATTAATTCAGTCATATTACCACCTACCGCAATTATAGATTTAATTATTTTCTTAACCTTATTATACACTAAAATTCTCCAATCTCAAGTAAATTATATATTGTTCCAAGCACATATATACCTTATTAATTACCATATATATGCATCAATTAAACGTATATTCGTTAATAATTTGCTTGAATACATATAAAAAAGCACCCACACATTACTGTGTAGATGCTTAAACCAACTTATATTATGGAAAATTAATTTCCACATCGGAAAGAGTGCCATTATCTAAATCCCGGTAAAATTCTTCAAAAATACACCTCTGTTCCTCAGTGGCATTTTCTTTTAATAGTCGCTCTCCTAATTTTTCATCCCAATAAGTACAATCATATAATTCGTCTGGAAACTTAATCATTAAAAATCACCTTCATTTCATTAGCTCTGGTAACAGTGAGCTTGCCACTCTCAACTGCTTGTACCAGTTCAGGAATGCCGGATTTAAGGACTTTAGAAGCCCGTTTTACTGAAGTCCGGGAAGAATTAACCATTTTGGCTGCTTTTTCAGCAGATTCTCCCTGTTCGCCAAATGGCTCTTTCGGGCCATTTGGTTTATTTGGAAGATTTTCAGTACGCCTTTTCCGCGCATCGTCTTCAAAAATGTGCTTGATTTTAGCCCCAACCATAGCCCGTTGACTTTCATCTAAACTCCTTCGGTGAAAGTTCATACTGACTATAAAACTAACCATATCGCCGGGGGCAATTAGGATAATTATACCAAAAACCGGCTGTGAATTCAGCCGGGTAAAAATTTATCATATTCTTTTATTCAAAAATATCACGCCCTCTCAAACTTAGATTCATTATGTGTTGATTGTTGGTGAATACATGCTTGGCCCGTTCTACCAGCATATAATTATTTACGCGGATATCGCCTAAATCAAGCTGTACAGCAATATGGGAACCGGCTCTAACTCGGATATCTCCAAAAGCATTGCTAATGGACAAACTACGTGTTTTCTTATTATATAACCCTAGTAGTGCATCTGCCTTGGCCTGGGGATTAATTGCGTTTTCATCAATCTTTTCGCAATATTGGAGTACGCCCCATTTCTTAATATTTTCTGATGCAGTAAACTCTTCCGGGTCTTGTGGAGAAACAAATACTTCCCGCTTGCCGGTGTCCTTATTATCGTAGACCAGTTTGACACGATTATAAGTATTCTGATCAATGCTTGATGTATAATCAAAATCCTCCGCACTAGTGGCATCTATGAGTAAATCAAGCTTCATATTTTCAATATTTTTAAGTGTGAGCTTGCCAAAATCATCATAAAGAACATATCTTTTTTTCTTATTGTCTAGAGTTAAATCTAATGCATCGTAAATGATGTCAAACAATGTTTGCCCATCTTCTATCATCTGAGGTATAACATATTCAGTATCTTCAATTTCCCCCACCCTCATTTGAAATTGTGAGGCAAGCATTTTTATCAATTGAGAAGCAGTAAGCCCTATATACGCCATAGTGTGCTTATTCTTCAAATATCGCAGTTGGTCATAAGCAGTTACCTTGATAATCCCGTCCTTATCACGTCTCTTGGTGAATACGAACCCATAAAAAACATTTTTTCCGTCTACGGCCATCCTCACATGATTTCCTTCTGTAAAGTCCAAGGTACTGTCATTTAAAACACTAAAAGTTAACTTACCCGGTGCACACTTACGCTCTGTTTCCCAAGTAATACCTTCCTCTATGCAAGGCTCTTGCAATTTCCCGTTATTATTGATTAAAATTTGAACATTATTCATTATTTTCCTCCCCATTCTTCAACAGGCATTAGCTTACCGCTAGCGGCTGTTCACAGATTATTATTTATAACCTCAATATTGTTGTTCATAATTCATCCCCTTACCCACAGGCACTAAGTACATTGTTTATTAACTCGTCAATGGTTTCCATTTCACATACAATTCGGGATGTATCCATAAACTGGTTTAACTCGTCCCTTCTATCCTCCAGGGAATTAAGCATCATCCATTGATATTTTTTCATGAACGCCTGCCCTCCTGGGCTTTTGCGTATTCTCCAAATAGAATCATTGTGTAATTGTTGAACACGACTTCCCGACAACTCACAAAGTTCGCCAACATCATCAAAACTCAGTGGCAAACCTTCAAAACCATAATACATTTTCAATACACGTACTCTGAAACTGCCCCGCCCTAAAACATCTTCCAACAGGTTTAGCAAATCTTCGCGTAAAATGTCATTGTCAATTTCATCATCAACGAAATTAAATGGCTGCTCTGCATCCTTATCCTGAATTACAGCTTCCAATGTCAGGTCTGTACTGCCCGGTATAATTTCATTAAGACTTGTTGTGTGTATTCTTCGACTAGTAGAGTTATTTTTATATTCCCGTTCAATAACCCTACGATTTATAAAAGTCAGCATGGCATACCGCACATTATAGCCAGCATAAGTAATAAATTTAACACCTTCATAGTGTTCGAATTTCTCTACTGATTGCATAAAGCCAATTAAGCCTTCCTGAACAAGATCATCCTTGTCAAAAGGTGTTTTCTGTATTGTAGGGTAAAGGCGTTTTGCGAAATAATAAATCAACTTCATGTTATTTTCAATTAGCTGAGTAAGTGCCGCTTCATTCCCTGCTTGATATTCCTTGACCAGTTCTTCATTAGTCAAATTAATCGGTTTAGACATTGAAAAAAACCTTTTGTAAAGTCAAATCAGGATATAGGATAATAGATAATTTTTTTAATACGGCCCTGCAATGACGGGTAATTGTACTTTGGGAAGTATCCAACTCATGTGCTAGGACTTCATGTGTTTTACCTTTGATATAATGATTGAAAAACATAACAAAGTCTCGTTCATCAACCATACGTTTTAATAATTGTAATGAAGAATGCATACACTTCATAAATAAAGACGTTTCTATGTCCATAGCCTGTAAATTTGCCAACCCAGCTTTAAATTGTTCAATGTCTGAAGTCGTATACTGCAATGCCACTGGACTATAGAATAAATTATCGTCTTGTTCCAAAAATTCTTCTATTACATTTTGCATTGCTTCATCCATGCTGACCACCTCAACTTATTATTGATTTTAGGTTTATTAGATAATGCGGTCTATTAATTGACTTATCAAGTCTACCCTGATAATTAAAGAATCTTCGCCTAATGAAGAATTGAATAGAGGTGTTGCCAGTTCTTCACGTAAAGCATCCAGATTTTTAAGCACACTATCATGTTGTACAATGGCTTGATGTAGCACGTTATTACCCATGCCGGAGTATTTAGCTTTAATGAGAGATTGAACAAATTTTACAGCCGCTAAATCTCCCATAATGGGCTTAGTGATATATTCAATCATTTCTTTAGTTAAGCCAGTAGGCATTAGTCGAAGCGTAGTCAAGATATTTAACATATCCAGCCTATGGTCTTTACCATCAGTTTCAACAGGTACATGTTCTTCAATAAATGCGCTGATGAGCGCATGAAATTTTTGGTTAAACTCCAAATCACACGCGCTCATAGTAGTGGCTTTTTGCAGAGTTCGCATTTTTTCTTGATATACAGTGACCAGTTCCAGCAGTTGTGTCCTCATTCCGCTTTCCCTTCCGCAGTTGGGTTAATGACGTTTGCATAATATTCAATATCACCAATTCGAATATCTGATGGAGAATAAGGGCGCGTATAATCGAATAAACCAGCTGCACTTTCTTGTAAACGAGTAGCAGCGGACAATAATTCTTCCGCTTCATCTAACCTTTTAAACGTTTGATGAAACTGCCAGCTATTTGGGCAGCGATTTTCCAATATAGTTCTAAAAATACTCAATTGCTTATTGTCCATATTGAAGTCTAATAGTTGACTGGCTGTTTCATCCGTCAAATTGCCACCTAACATTTCAATCATTTTCAATGCATTTGAAACTTTAAGTTCATAATCATTATCTTTAGTCGGCTCTGCCGAACGATGAGCGGCAATAAATTCGGATATATGGGTAGTTAGGTACTCATTTGCCAGCTTATCCAAATTTTGTTTGGTCTCATTAATTTCATTGATTTTATATTGCTTGCCATCTTCGGTGTAGAAGGTATCCGATTTAATAACTTCAATGGCATAATTAAGTTGGCCCATTTGCTGCTGATATTCTTTAACAATTTTATGCAGTTCTGCTTTAAAACTCATATTATACACATCTCCTTAATTTTTATTAGTTTAATCCGCTCACATGTGTCTTTAAGGCATCCCACATTACCCGGCTGGCAGCTTCCTTAGTTTCCACACCATTGATAATTGCTTGATACTTGTGAATTTCATCCTTCAGGGCTAGTTTCATAGTATCTGTTTCCTGCATAGCCCTTGCTGCCGCTTCCGTAACGCTCAGGTTATTAGCTGCAATTTTTACATATACCCTTGGATTGGCTTCGGTCTGCAAAAAATGTAAATACACCATTTCCTCAAGAAATTGCTTCTCTTCTGTTGTCAAAATCATTTCTCCCTTCAAAATTTGACTGCAGTAATATGCAGTAAAATAAAAAGCGCGGGAATGAAAGAGTTTTACCTCTAACATTTCCCGCGCCTTGAAACTGGCTTCCTCTCCATAAGGAGAAGGGTACTCCTGCATATTATTTACTTAGCTAAATTATATCATACAAGAGAGTTTCCAGCAACCACAAACCCTTAGATTATCTAGCTTCACAAGATTATTTTCCTATGGTAATATGAATACGTTTGTTCGATTTTTCGTCACTATATCTGCGTATTCTAGCTCCCTTGGTAAATGGTTTTAGCAAGCTCAATATTTGATTTATTTTATCTTCATGTTCAGGCCGAAAAGATAACTTAACCTTAAAAGCCAAATCTAATCATCTCCCATATTGAAATTTTTATCAACACATGGTATCTTTAAATTGAATTTTGTTTGAACCGCTGTCTAACTGGCAGTGGCTTTTTTCTTTTGTACAGCTTCTGAAACATCATTCAGCAATTGCTCGTACTGCTTATAGGATTCGAACTTGATGTCAATACCGGTATCCAGCGACCGTAAGATTTGATTAAACATGTGAATTGCAACGATATGTTTTAGCGGAATATGGTACTCTTTATCGTCCAAGCTTACAAAGGCAACAGGTCTATTTTTTTTATCAGACATCAATTCAATTATCATCTTTATGCACTCTCCTATTTTCAATTAATTTCAATATAAACTTTATCCCGCTTAACTTTTACTAACTTACCATTCGAATCAATATACATCCGCTTACTACGGGACTTTTTATTGCAACATCCGGTCATAATAGGCTTGTCCCTTTGTATATTGGATTTATGCACCCAATGTAGCCTTTGGCAATCAGGACACACATATAACACATATCCACGTTCATTAATACCAACCGGCTTAATAATGCTTATATTGGGCTCATCTTCTTTAATGCGTGTCCGGGTATCAATTACGAATGCCCTGCCACGACTTTCAAACGGTACTAAGTCACCATATTTAATGAAAACCTGTCCACCCTCCCGCAACAATTGAATTTGTTCAGTCAAATATTCGATCAGTTCATTTTTCAATGTTATTCACTTCCTTCATTACTGGAGGCATCACGTTGAAGCATATCGGCAACCAATGCGACTCTTTATACTTTTTATCTTTCTTGGCTATCGGCATTGCCGGTATACGTCCATCCGCTAAATAAATCAATACAGAGGCAGGGTGACAATATATCTGCTTTGTACGAATCAAATGTTCAACTATATCTAACATTTCTTTTGACATGCCGCCCCAAACAAGAATGTTTTGATCTAACCAACCAAATTGAGCTTCGCCCTTTACCGGAATACCGTTATCTTTTAGAATTTGCTCAATCTCAACAAAGGTTACACCCTTATATTCCCTAACATAATCAACTATTTTTTTATAAATATCTTCTCTATCCATTAATAATCCGCTCCTTTATGGTTTGTCCGCTTTCTTTGTCCTGTTTTTGTCCGGTTTGTTAAAACGTTGATAAATACAGTAAATTCAAGACTTTAGAGACATTTTTATAGCGTCCTTTATATATATAAGGCTTTTATATATTTATATAGTTTTAATGTATGTTGTAAATAATTTATTATATAAGGAGTTGACACTAAAACCGGACAAACCGGACGAATGCCCTTGAAGCATTATTATTACTGCTGTTATCTACGTCCGGTTAGTTGCTCTTTTTCGTCCTATATGTCCGGTTATTTAACATCCAGGATAAAAATATTGATTTTATCCTTTTTCCCATTCCAATAACTTTCTTTAGGTGGTCTAATACGATCACTCTTAAATCCTGTAATCTTGTTTACATCCCCAGTAAATTTTCTAACATCATAATCATATCTGTGACTATTGACACTGCACCAAGATTTGAAACGTGAAAATACTTCATCCGTAATTTCCCTTAGAATAGATTCATGCCCTATTTCACTTAGAAAAGCCTTGACCGGATTATTTTGCTCCTCATATTCGTTCAATTCTTGTTCAATCTCGTTTGAAATGGTAAACTTCCGGTTCTGTAGGATTCGCTTTAAGCCTTGAATTCCTAACAAAATAAGATATTCAATGGATTCCGGTTCCCGCAGCTTGTATTTGATATAAGGGTCAAAATCAGCTTCTTTGTCAGTGAATTTTGCATTGAAAGGTATAATTATTAGCCGTCTTATTGTCGCGCCGGTAGGGTCTTTAATTTTTGGAATACGATTTGCGCTAAATATGAGCTTACAATAAGGGTTAAAATTGAACGGCTTCTCTCCCTTATTTTCACCTTGCATGGTGTCTCCGGTGACAACTTTCTTGAAGGTGGACGTATCAGTAATAAAATCATCGTCAATATCGTCCCCCAAATTTGCCATTTTCTTATACAACATTGCCTTGTTAAATCGGTCAGAAAGATTTTTTAAATCCAGGGCTGAAATGTTGTTATCACCAAGCATGGTTTTAATCATATCAATATAGGTACTTTTTCCGTTCTGCTTATCTCCCAACAATATAAACGCTTTGCCAAGTTCATTACGCCGGTAGAACGTGTATCCAATAACTTCTTCCAATAGCATTCGAATTTCATTGTCCTCGCAAGCGATTTTGTTTATCGTCCGGTCTGCCAGTTTGGAATATGCTGCCGGGTTATAGCTCCAATCAATTTTATTGGTGATAATGACATTGGGCGAGAAGTCGCTAAATGAATCGTCACGTACATTGTAAATACCGTTTTTAAATGCGATTAAGTGAAGGTCTGCTGCCTGCCTATTCTCGCATATCAGCATCAGGTGCTTTAGAACCTCTCTGCGCTGAGCATCCGTCAAGGAAGGGATATGCTTAATCATGTTCTTTTCAATCTCATAACCTTCAGAAACATATATTCCTTCAGTATAAATATTTAATTTCCCATCAAGTTTAATCATATGGTGATTGCTTTTCATATAAGCGGCAAATTTCTCATGTAAAAATTTGGTTCTTCTAAAAAAAGACTGCTTTTTGAAAGAATCATCCCGCAGGATTGTTTCTACTTCCCGGTCACTTAATGGAGTTTTCAACACATATTTATTGATAATCCGTATGGTTTCTTTAATTTCTTCTACTGAAAAATCATTGCTTTGAAGAGTCAATATATAATTGAACAACGCTTGGTTTCGTCCGCTACCTTCTTCCATTTTGGAAAAACTGTCTGCCGTACCATTTGGTAGCGGTAAAAGCCATTTAGGTATTTCGTCTATATCGTCATTAGTTAAAGAACCTTGTAACCAATGACGATCAATACCATTTACCCTTACAGGTGAAAACTCATGCTTTAGGCCCAATTTCCATTCACATAACAAGCCAGAAGCAGCACTGCAATTGCTCTTATTAGTTGTCATTACGGAGTTTTTAAAGTATAAATGACCGCCCCTGGTGGTTTCAAGGATATTGCATTTGATATTTTGGTCATTGATCATTTTAACAGCCTTTTGAAATATCTCAGGATTATCAATATCTACTTTGACAACATCCGGCTTTAGCACCCCGCCATAGTCTTTATGCTCTGGCGGGACAGTAAGTGGAACAAAGTTAGGGTCAGTTAGCTTCTGACCGTGCTTGGGTATCTTTTCATTGAGTAAAATATAGCCTTGAATCATATCATTTTACCCGCCTTAATGTGCCTGTCTCTGACTCCGGTTCAGTCTGGCAAGTATGTTCTTGCTTGTCCATCCAGGCAAGAACGCTTTCTAAGCGGTAAAATATGCGCCCTGCTGTGCGGAAATGGGGTAAGCCTAGCTGTACCCTTAACCGTCTTACTGTTGCCGGTTTTAAGCCTAATTCTGCCGCTATTTCCCTTTCATTTAATACCTTGGCTACTGTCATGCTGAATCACTCCTTCAATTAATAAAAATATCCTCTTTTTATACCCTGCTCGTAATCTTCCATGGCTGTATTAACAGTCATATCTTTTAATGTCTCGCCAATCTCCGGTACTTTTGTTATCAGATCAGCATTGCAAATTATTTCAATCCAGCTTTCAGTTCCCATGATTACTACTCTCCCTTATCAAGATTCATTTGTTGCTTAATGCCGCTTACTAATTCAATCGCGGCCCTAGCCATACTGGCCGCTGCTGCCTGATTTGATGTTTCCGGTAATCGCAGCATATCGGCTATAACCAGTAGCCATTGGTTAGCGTCCTGGATATACCGGTCTAGGCGTTCCTGCTCAAAAGTTGTCATAACAATCGCTCCTTTCATTTAATATAGGGTTTGCGGAATTTTCCGCTGCCCCGTTAAATCGAAGGGTCAGCTTCGGCTCTTTCGGTCTTAAGCTGCTTGCCTTGGGTTCTTTCGGTCTTAGGGCTAAACTGATTTTCGGTATCTGCCGAAAGGCGGATACCGAAGTTTCCCCGGTGTGGCCTTTCGGCCCCAACGGGACTTACCCCTCAACCTCAAAAGCGCCGAAAGACGCTTTTGGCTTACCCCTCAATTAAATCTTCAACTCTTACATTAAGTGCCTTGGCGATTTTGCCTATTGTGGCTGGCTTGGGATTCGTTTTCCCGGTGGTAAACTTGGTTAACGCTGGCCTTGATAAACCGGACTGCTCTGCAAGCTCAGTCACAGTTATACAAGCATTAGCCATTGCCAACAATAATTTACTTACGCTCAAATTCAATGCTCTCACCCTCCCTTTTGTTCTGTATGTGTATATTATAGTTCTGAAACAGAATTATTGCAATGGTTTTTGAAAACTTTTAGAAAACATTTTGTATTTTGGTTTACAAACAGAATTTATTATGCTACTATTTATTCATAGAAAGGGTGTGATACGTTGTCCGACATAAATAGCAGAATAAAAGAGCTTCGGCTAAAATTGAACATGACCCAGGAAGAGTTCGGTAACAAAATTGGGTTATCCAAATCAGGCATTTCTAATATTGAAAGTGGCACGCGAAGTGTTAGAGAAAGGCACATAAAATTAATTTCAAGTATTTTTAACGTGTCTGAAGATTGGTTAAAAAATGGCAAAAACTCCGTTTGGTCTTCTTATGACGAACTGCACAAGGATTCTTTAGGAAAGTTAAAAGGCTTTGAAAAGTTCATTAACTATCTTGAATCTGTTGGGTATGCCGTAAAATATGAAAAGTCTGGGCAATCGGAAGCTGGTTACTATGAAGAACAGAAGGACGATGAAGGAAATATTGTTGGCGAACCGTCTTTCATTCCTGACGAAGAATATTTTGATGTTATCTTAATTAAAGGCGGTGTATCGACTACCTACACGGATTCAGAGTTCAAAGAATTTCAACAAGCCTGTGAAAAATCTATTGACTATCAGGTCTGGTTAAAAAACAACAAATAAAAAAAGAACCCCTGGTGCTGGTAACACCAAGGATTCTTTTAATAGATACCATTCAGACAGGTGCCTGATATAGTACCCCATAGCAAGGCTATTATATCATTTTTAACACCTGTCATACAATGGGTGTCTTTTTTATGCCCATTTTTAAGGAGGAATGATATTTTATGCCAAGTAAAATTAAAAAGCGCGGGGAGAATACTTACTTGCTCTCTGTAGCTGCCGGGTATGAAGCCAACGGCAAACAGAAGGTTTATACCAAAACAGTTACCGCCAACAGTGAACGGGAGCTTAATAAATTGTATGCTCTGTTCGTTGCCGAAGTTGAGCGCGGCGAAGTCTCCACATCGGGGAATATGACGCTATCGCAGTTTTATGATTATTGGACTGAACACTACGCCATCATGATAAAAAAGCATGAGGCTACTACATTGGCCTACAACGATCATCTATTTGCTCGCATACGTACCAGCCTGGGCAGTAAGAAGCTAAATAAGATTGAACCTAAACACCTGCTTACTTTCTATAAAAACCTTGCAGAACCCGGCATAAAGAAAGTACCAACTAAGAAGGATAGCGCCGAAAAGAAGCCGCCTGAGAAGCTCTCTGACAGCACAATTAAGAAGCACCATACCTTACTAAGCACTATGCTTAATGTCGCTGTGAAATGGAATCTGATACCCTATAATCCAGCTAAGCGGATAGAACCGCCCAAGGCCGTAGTAGAGCAAAAGACTGTTTATACCGAAGAACAGTTAGGTCAATTTATCAAGGCTTTGGAATCACAGCCTGCCAAATATAAAGCAATGGTTTTCCTGGCTATTACTTGCGGCCTACGCCGCGAAGAAATTTTGGGCTTACAGTGGAATCACTTCAATTTTGAAAACAATACAGTGAAGATTGAACAGGCCATAGTCTACACTAAGCGAACCGGGGTTATTGCCAAGAAAACGAAGAATGACCGCAGCACCCGCCTCTTAACCTTTCCGGCCTATATCGTGCCGGTATTGAAGCAACACAGGGCCGGGCAGTTATCCAACCGGTTACAATTAGGTACTAAATGGGAAGGTGCCAAAGAAGCTGAAGATGATTTCGTGTTTACGCAATGGAGCGGCAAGCCCATGTTTCCTTACACGATGAATAAATGGCTGAGTAAATTTGTAAAAAACAATAACCTTCCCAAAATTACACCCCATATCTTCCGGCATATGGCTGCCACCTATCTGATTACAGCCGGTCATGATATCCGCACTGTATCCGGTAAATTAGGTCACTCCCAGACTTCCACAACGATGAACATATATAGTCACTTAATGGAAAAAGCAGAGCAGGAAACGGCTGATACCATGGGCGATATATTAAAAAAAGCAGCAACGAAAACCACCCAAAAAAAGCAGACCAAATAGGGTCTGCTTTTTCCATGCAAATTACTTGTAAGGGACAGCGTAAGGGACAAAGCAAAAAAATCAGAGGACTTCACTTTTACATGAAGTCCTCTGATGCTTGTATTTGGCGGAGAGGGTGGGATTCGAACCCACGGTCCCTTTGACAGGACACTTGATTTCGAGTCAAGCACCATCGACCACTCGGACACCTCTCCGTATTTATTTTCGGCGTAAGCGGAAGAACTCTTTCATAATACCGGAACATTCGTCGGCGCGCACTCCGGCAATTACTTCCAGCCGGTGATTGAGCGCAGGATGTTGCACAATATTGAACAGCGACTCTACTGCCCCGGCTTTGTAGTCCGGGCTGCCGTACACCAATCTGTCTATGCGGCTCATGACAAGTGCCCCAGCACACATGGGACACGGCTCTATAGTAACATAAAGTGTAGCTCCCGTCAACCGCCAGCGATTCAACTGCTGACAGGCATCCCGGATGGCAATGACTTCCGCATGTGCAGTGGCATCATGCCAACTTTCCCGCATGTTGTGAGCAGCAGATACAACCTGATTATCCATCACCAGCACTGCGCCAATAGGTACTTCACCAAGAGCAAATGCCTTTCTCGCCTCAGTAAGTGCCAATCCCATATAGTAGTTGTCATCCACGTTATCTCACCGCCGAACGGTTTTGCCAAAAATGTTACTTAGATATTATATCCCGCCGCCGGAAAAAAATCAATGTCACATGTTGGCGATATTCAAGGAAAAAGCCAGAAACCTTAATAAGGCTTCCTGGCTTTTATATTGATCTGCCTAATCAGTTATTTATAGACTTTAATGCGTTCTTCCAGTGGTTGAAATTCTTTGTCACCGGGGGCTGCGGTAGGTTTGCCAAAAGGCATTTGAGCAATCAGCTTCCATTGCTCCGGAATATTCCATTCCTTTTTTACAGCTTCGTCGATAAGCGGGTTGTAATGCTGCAATGAAGCGCCAAACCCCTCCAGCTCTAACGAAGTCCAGACCACCAATTGCAACATACCTGAGGACTGTTGCGACCATAGCGGAAAATTCTCTTTATAAGAAGGAAACTGGTTTTGCAGATTTTCCACAACACTCATATCTTCGAAGAAGAGAATGGAACCGGAACCGTTGCCAAAAGAATTGATTTTTTCTTCTGTTGATGCAAACTTTTCCGGAGAAACAATCTTTTGCAGTTCATTTTTGGTAACATTCCACAGCTTGTTATGTTGTTCGCCGAATAAAACAACCACCCGTGCACTTTGTGAGTTAAAGGCGGAGGGCGTATGCTTAACAGCCTCTTCAATTACTTCTTGAACCCGCTCGTCGGTAGTAACAAATTCCTTGCTAATTCCATAAAAGCTTCTTCTATCTCGCACTGCAACCAAAAAGTTTTTTTCCATAATGCTGCCTCCGTTCCATCTATTTGGATAAATATAGTTATATGTTTAGTATAACATACTGTGTCTCACTAAAGAACCATAATGATTTACTATCATTGTTTTCTATGAGGAGCGCTAGTTATTCCACCATATGCATAATAAATCGAAATTTCGTCACAAAGTTCCATAATTCGCACAATAAATTTGGTATAATAATTTAATTATGTAGTAATATGAAATTAGATGTTAGGTGCGCTGGAGGGATCTTGTAAATGACCTTTTACGAGCTTTCTGTTGTTGTAACTTTATCAGCTACATTTATCGTCGTATGTGTTTATTTTTTTCTATTTTCGCTTTATCGCCAACCTTACATTGGTTTATGGTCTGTTTTTTGGCTTGTTCACCTTACAGTTCAAATTTTTTATCGCACTCCACTCCATCAACTTTCCTTTGCTGAGCTAGTTACGATCCATCTGATCACAACTGCCAACCATTTGTTTCTCGTGTTTTCTACAAGCAAATTTCTTGGGAAGGAGATTCACAAAAGCTGGTATTATGTAGCTACCGGAGTTTCTGCCATCTCCATAATAGCTATGTCTCTCAATACCTCATTTCTTATAAAAGCAATTCCTACAATTGCTTTTGTAGCCTATGTATATTTTTGGCATAGCTGGATGTTTATGCGTCATCCCGAGAGGAAGAGTTTGGGTAACACCGTACTCTGTCTCGCGTTTATCGGCTTAGCGATACATACTCTTGATATGCCTTTTCTCATTAGTGTTAAATGGTTTGCACCGTGGGGATTTATAATCAGTGCTACTTTACGGGTGATCATAGCCTTTGGTATATTAATGCTTTATCTGGAACAAAATTTTCGCGACTTAGTAGAAAAAGAAAAGCAATACCGGCTTCTGGCTGAAAATGCGGCAGATACTATTTATCTTTATAGCCTGAAACAAGTGCCTAAAATTACTTACATAAGCCCTTCTATCGTTAAATTAACAGGTTACCAAACTGATGATTTTATAAAATCTCCTGATTTACTTTTTTCATTGATCCATCCAAACGATACCTTCGTAATCGACAAACTTATACAAGATCCTATTGCGGTTTCAGCTACCCCCATAATTATGCGACTTATCCGCAAAGACCATAGTATAATCTGGGTTGAGCAAACCACTGTTCCCATTTTTGACGATAATGGGTCATGTATCAGCTTTGAAGGAATCATTCGCGATATTACTACGCGAATAGAACTAGAGCAAGACGTTTCCCGTTTAGACCGCCTAAACACAGTTGGACAAATGGCGGCAAATGTAGCACACGAAATTAGAAATCCGCTAACAACCGTCAAAGGATATCTACAACTCTTTCAGAGGAAACCTAACTTCGTAAGTTACCAAGATCAGTTTAATCTATTGATTAGTGAACTTGACCGTGCAAATTTAATCATCCAGGAATATTTATCTCTATGCAAAGACAAATCACGGGAACTAAAAACATCCCCGCTTAACCAAATCATCCAAAATATTTACCCATTATTACAAACCGCCGCTAATGCATCTAGTAAGGATGTCCACTATATCCAAGAAACTACACCAGAAGTGCGCCTGGATGAGAAAGAAATCCGGCAATTGCTATTGAATTTAGTCCGCAATGGATTAGAAGCAATGGAACCAGGCGGAACCGTTACTCTCCGGACTTATGTTGAAAATGACCATGTAATTCTATCTGTTCAAGACCAAGGAAAGGGAATCCCTCAACATATTCTGGATAATATCGGCAAACCATTTTTAACTACCAAAGAAAACGGGACAGGACTGGGTCTTGCAGTTGTTTACAAAATAGTAAGCGACCACCAAGCCAATATTCAAGTTGAATCAAGTCAACAAGGAACAACATTCCGCGTACTTTTTAAATTTAAATAATTACGTTAACTTCTTATTGTTAAAGGGAGTCCTAACAGGACTCTCTTTTTGTTTTCATGGGTATTTTTTGAAAATTGCTTATTTTTTACCAAATTATTTAAGGAGGTGATGCCCTTGATTGTGCTCAAAAGTTTCCTACATGTTGTTCAAAAAAAGGAGGATGATCTATTATGACCACAAACAAAATCGGAATTGATGCAACTGAAGACTCATTGCAAATTCACATTGCGACCCAATTGTGGGAAAAACGTGAAATTTATCATCTGCGTTATCAAGTATATGTACAGGAAATGGGTAAATCGTTAGTGCCAGCCACTAATTCAAGTAACCTAGTTTCGGATTCTTTGGATGACAAGAGCCTCTTAATGTATGCAAAGTCTGGAAATAAAATTATTGGTACGACGCGACTTACCATTGCCGCCGCCGAAGATTACCCGGCTGATATCGCCGAAACATTCCACATGCATACCTTCCAGGCACTTTCTACCTCTCTCCCAAGGCCCCATCTTGCTCTCGGTACTAAATTAGCGATTATTCCGGAATATCGAAATTCCCCAGTACTCTTTTATTTTCTAGCAGAAACATATCGAATTCTGCGAAAACAAACAGTCCCATTTTTCTTTGGAGGATGCAACCCCAACCTCATTTCTTTATATGAGCGAATGGGATTCAGGAGATTCACACAAAACTTTACCGACTCCGGATATGGTCTTCTCGTTCCACTGGTAATGGTGATTGAAGACATTCCTCATTTCCGTGCTATCAAATCCCCCCTTTACCGTCACGCTCGCAAACAAACCAGTAATTCAACCATACCCCAACAATTCCTGCAAGCATTCCCGGAAACAGCAAAACACATCAATACCCAATTAGCCTCCCGTGAAAGCCTATGGGCCTATGTCCAGGAGAAGCTACTTGTCTCTCCTTATGTAATTCCGCCCTTCATAAACCTTGATAGTGAGAGCATTATGACTATCCTGGCGTCAGGCGCTCTCTTCCATTGCGCGTCAGGCGACTGCATCCTCTACCCCAACAGTTTGTCAAACGATATATATATTCTAATCTCAGGCACTTTGCAGGCCACTTCACCGGCAGGTACACGCATCCTTCTGCCTGGTGATCATTTTGGCAGCCCTGTTCTGTCTGCCCAAGTCCGGCAAACCGAAACGGTAACTGCTTTAACCGAATCGGAAGTATTTGTTTTACCCGGACAAGCCCTGGCACGTTATCAGCATCTTCATCCGCAAGCGGCAGAAATCCTAGTAAGCAACCTAACAACCAGCCGGGGATTTGCCTATGCTTGCGCCTCATTAACCGAACAAGGAGGAAAAGAAAATGACTAAAGGTATTGATTTATTATTGGTGAACAGCTTTGCGCCCAGACAGCGAATTGCTTCTGATGCGGCACTGGAAAATGGACTGGCCGTCATCCGAACCTATCTGGAAGAACGCGGCTTTACTGTGTATGTTGCCGACGAACAGCGAGTCTCGCGCGTAGAAAAGGGGGTTCCCCAGTGGTGCACCCGGTTGCTGCGCAAACTGGTCAAATTGCAGCTTCACGAATACAGCCGCCGTTTTAAGCCACTGGGCTTGCTTTCCTTGCTGCTGGCTTGGCCGGTTCAGTCGCTAACCCTGCATTTCCGCAAAAAATATATGGAGAAGATTATCAACAATATCGTTACCCTGGTAAAAACCGAGCAAATCCCTATTGTGGGAATCAAGCTTTGGGGCGGCGCTCCTTATGCCTGGAGTGTCAGACTGGCGCAAAGGCTCAGGGAGGCCAATCCTGAAACCATTGTGGTTGTCGGCGGACCGCATGTCAAGGTGTATGGCGAGTATGTGTTAGCCGAGAAGCAGTTTGACTTGGCCATTATGGGCCCTGGCGAAGAAATCCTGGAATATCTGCTCAATAAAAGGAAAACTGTCCCGACAAAAGCCGCTTTCCTCGAACTGGTGCAGCAGGAAATCGGGCCTTCGCCGGTAATCCGGACAGGACACTATCATGAAACCGGCGACTATATGTTCCACTCCTTTACTGTTCCCAAGTACAGGCCTGTAGACATGGCAGACAAGGTATGGTTCCATACCCTGGTCGACGGCCTGGGTTGCACTTGGAATAAGTGCAGCTTTTGCTCACATACCAGGCAAAATACCCATTATACACCACGGCCATTAGCAGAGATAAAAGACGAGATTACGGCAATGACCAGCCGCGGTATCGCCTTTTTCCGGTTCAGCAGCTCAGAAACACCGATAGGGCACGGCCGGGACATCGCACAAATGATTATCGACAATAAGATAAAAATGAATTATTCCATGTTTGCCCGGCCAGGTAATGTAACCGAGTATGTTTATGAGAGCTACCGCCTGATGATCCGCTCCGGCCTCAGAGCCGTATTTTTGGGCGGTGAAACCGGCCATGATGAAATTAATGACAAAATTATGAACAAAGGCGTTACGCGGAAAAACATCATTGACACCATTCATTGCATCAAACTGGCGGCATCGGCCGAAAATATGTCATGCCAGATCGTGTTATCCATGATCTATCCGTGCCCGGTCGTCCCCGGCGTAACCCTGGAAGAGGTTTTCGAGCAAAACGTCAGCTTGATTATCGAAGCCAATCCGGATGCGGTCATCATCAACCCGCCCGGTGTTTTCCCCGGCACAGTCTGGTTTGACGACAAAGAAAAGCTGGGCTTCAAGCTAGGAGAAAACTTTGTCCCGGAACTGATGAACTACGAGTATTCCATCTACAAACCAGTGGAGTTCTGGCGCAAACTGGACTACACGCTCAACGACCTTGATATGGCAAAAATACTAAAAGAAATCGGCAGGTTAAACCGGGTCATTGTGGATATGGGTATTCCCATCAACATTTCTGATGATTATCTGATGATGAGCCAGGCCATCGGCTATAGCTCAAAGGAAGACCTCTTCGAGTTCAAGAAAACTTCTTTTGTCGATATTATCAGCGGCACTTGCAACTATATCAAACACATTACCCATAAAATGAATGAACGCAGCAAACAATTGGCTGACGCCAATCCCACAGTGCAGGATAATCCTGATCCTGCCGGGATTGTATTGAAAGAAGATCATTAAATGTATACTGTCCTGCCCAGACAAAAGGAACCGCCGGCTGGCGGTTCCTAGTCTTTTGGGGCTATAAAGCCCCTTCAGAGAATTAGCTGTTAATTGTCCTGATAATAATACCTTCTAACACAGCCGCAAAGCGCCGGTCATCTTCCTGGGTTCTTTTCCCCGGCCCTTTGGTTCTGCCCCCACCCCGCCGAAACTTTGCTTTGAGCTCCCGTTCTTCTAACAGGAATTCAATCCTTGCCGGCTGGTATTCCTTCCCCACCGGACTCAGGCAATAGGCGGCCCTGCCAAGCACCATCGAGGCCAGGCCCCAATCCTGGGTGATGACAATATCCCCCGGCTCGGTCAGGTTAATTATCTTTATATCGGCTTCCTGGGAAGCACTCCCTACGATTACATGGTGATCTGAGATAATATTGTGATTAAAACTGGCTACCGTCCAAACCGGGATAGCATAGTTGCTCCCGATTTGGCGGCACAACTGCAACACGGCCTTCGGACAGGCATCGGCATCAACTACTATTTTCATGGCGTTTTTTCCCCACCTTCCAATTGGCCCCCAAAACATGCACCACTAAACCAATCATAATTAGCAAAGCGCCAACCCCCTGCCAAAAAGACACTGTCTCTCCCAGCAGCAAGACCGAGCTGGTCAGTCCCACCACCGGCACCAACAGCGCAAATGGGGAAACCACTGCTGCGGGATAACGGGAAAGCAGCTTTCCCCACAAACCGTAGCCAATGATAGTAGCAAAAAGGGCTAAATAGATAAGCGCTCCCAGGCTTGCCCAACCGGCTGTATGCCAAGCGGCCACCCAGGCATCATAGCCTTCCAGCCATAAGGACAATACCATTAACGGCAAAATAGCCGCCACACCCATCCAGACAATCAGGGACAATATCGGAAAAGCCGGTATTCCCACGGTAGCCCGCCGCATAATGACATTGCCGGCACCCCAGCAAGCGGCGGCAGCTATAACCAGCCCGAAGCCGGCGGCCGTCATCTCACCGCCCTGCTGCGAACCAATAATGGTCATGCCGCTGCCTGCCAAAAACAGCCCTGCCAGATGGTTCCAGCGCCACTGTTCTCCCAGCCATGCAACGCCTATCAACAGGGTAAAAAAGGCCTGAGATTGCAAAACTAATGAAGCCAGCCCGGCCGGCATCCCCACCTTCATCCCGATAAACAGCAGCGAAAACTGTCCTACATTTATCGACAAGCTTAGAGCCAGCAGCCAAGCCCAGGAAATCGGCGGCCTTGGCAGGAAAAAGATAACCGGGAAGCAGGTTAACACAAACCTCAGCGCCACTAATAAGAGCGGCGGAATATCCCGCAAACCTACTTTAATAGCAATAAAATTAAGGCCCCATACAATAACAACCACCAGGCCGATGAGGATGTCCCGTTTTTGCATGCTGGCAAGCTCCTACTCTGTGCAGCGCGGCACATTTATTAAAAATCCGCAGACCAACTGTCCACGGATACTTACTTTACCCCTTTGGTTTTTTCGGCATAGGCCAAACATTCCTGTCCGGACGACTCCCTGACAACAGCAGCAGGAGTTCTATGGCTTTTAAAGCCCATGGCTCTACAGCCATAGGGGAAAACCTTATCCCAGGTAATATAATAGTGTTGGCATTTGGTACACTTTGGTGTCTCGTTCATTTGGCACCTCATCCAGGTCAATGCTAACTTATATCACTGTACCTCTTAGTCTCTTATTATACCAATTCGAATTTTTTTTGTCATTATTATCTCGCTAAAGAAACATCGCTTGCACCCGCCTTTGGCAAAAGCACAAGCCGACGTTGATCCTGCCGGTAAAAATCACTTTCCGGTAAAATAAAATTACCCCCCTGCCAGGCAGGGGGGTATGTATGGTGCTTATGTATGCGCATAATTCAAAAGTATTTTTTTCGCAACCCTCAGACTCGGAGGACACCTAGTACATTATTAGTATCCCCACTATATACATAAATTATTCCTCATTCGCCTCAATTATTTTTTGCCTGTCAGGAATGGCTGTTTCCGCCGGTGGCAATAGCGGACAAAAACCGATCGGACACCGCGGCTCTTGCGGCAGCTTTCGTTTGACTTTGAGCAGCATAAAATTAATCTGGCTAACGTGCTGGACAAGCTCAACCTCCGAGCCATCAGGCATAACTCCCTGAAACCAGAGCAAGCTGGGGTCCAAATAACCGATACGTGATACGCTGAATTCTGTTGATTTACCAAAACTCACCAGGCGCATCCCCACCTCATGCTCCTGGTCCAGTTTAGCCTCAAAATCCTTGACCCGCTCCACAAGCTGCTGAAACATATTCTTGGCAGTATAGGGCTGATTGAATTCAGACAACTGCTGGCTAAAGGACTTCAGCATGGGGATATCGGGCAAAGACCAATTCTTAGGATTCAAAGTCATGCATGTCACTCCTAACAAAGCTTTCCTACTGGATTCGCCACCGCCGGGGATAATCCTCTATACTTCCGGCTGCGCCTGCCGGCCTTGACAGCGCAGTTTCCTAATCCATTATTTATTGATTATGCTGCCGATATTTTTTAACTGGATGGATATTGTGCCATCCGGATTATTAACAAACTCAATATACTCGCTGCTTTCAAAATAATCCACAGGAAATGTTATTTCAATCCCGGTATCGGTTTTAATCTTATGGCTTTTTCCCTTTTTAACGGCAAAATCCTTATCGATTTTGACAGTTTCGGCAATGCCGGCACTTTCTACTTCTTTGATATATTCGGCCTGCATGGCAGGCGAAGCGCTGAACACCTCTTTGCCTAAGGCCACCGGGTCCAGTTGTTCGGAAATCCCGGTATTCTCCACAATATAATTTTTGGCTTTAGCCACTGCCTCGACAGTGCTTGCTCCGTGATTTTCCGCTACTGTGCGGGTAATGGCATTCACCAAGGCAAGGGTCTCCTTCGGTGAAACCCGTGAACTGCATTCTAATACCTGATCGGCCAGGATATAGGTTTCCACGCCATTGACTGAGCGCTTTTTATCAACAAAGGTAATTGCCAGTGAATTGGCATCAATAAAGGCATATTCATCCAGCTTTTGCGCCAGCCCCGGCAAGATGGCATAGTGGTTGATAATGTCATTTTTGATTTTGTCATTTTCCTGTACCACCTGATGAATGAAGCCAATTTTGTTATTGCATTTTAACAGCGCAAGCATCCGGTTGCTGTCAATGGTAAAATCGCAAATTAGTACATCGGTAGAGGCCAGGGCATCGGCCTGAGCCATCGCAGCATACATTAATTCGGCGGCATAAATGGAAAAACCGGTGAAATCCACACCGCCGGCAAGATAGTCTGATACTTGCTGCCTGAACTTGCTGTTGGGATAAAAAGTGCCTGTTTTGGCACTCTGATCCTGATACAATTTTTCGATATGCTTAGTTAAAAAGGCGACAACACTGTTACTGGTTATATCCAGCTCCTGTTCGGAAAAAACCGTTACGCCTGAGTTAAAATCCAGAATATGCAGAATGGCTTTATCTATATGTATCAACATGGCAATCTTCCTTTTCTCCCGCTATTTACTGACACAGTTCCGTCCCTTCTTTTTCGCGCGATAGAGGGCAGTGTCAGCGGCTTTGATTACTTCGTGAGTTTCCGCATGCTTTTCGCTGCGTTCAGCCGCTCCAATGCTGATGGTTACAAACAGCTTTTTCGTGGCTTTTTTCTTGGTCTTGTGCGCCCGTTTTCCCCGGTAGGCGTACGGTGTTTTTTCTATTGCTTCCCGCAGTTTCTCCAGATGAGGCAAGGCATCGGCAAGCGGCGTATGGGGAAAGACAATGGTAAACTCCTCACCGCCATAACGAAAGGCTTTCCCGCCCCCTGTCACCTTTCTTAAAACAGTCGCCACCAGGCACAGCACGTCATCACCGGTGTCGTGGCCATAGGTATCATTAAATTTTTTAAAAAAATCTATGTCCACCATCGCGATGGTATACTCGCCTCTTAGCTTCATCAGCTCTTCTTTGAGGGCACGGCGGGCCGGCAGCCCGGTCAGCTCATCAAGATAGGCCATGGAGTAAGAATCCTGAATGACGGCAATAATCAGCATGATCCCGGCAGCGGCAAAAAATACCGGCAGCGCCAACGGCTCGGCCTGCCACTGAAGCCCCAGCATAGTGCTAACCAGTACCGCGGCAAAGGTGCGGTCCAGCCGGGACCGGGTTTTGAGCTGCCTGATAAAGAGCAATAAAAACGCAGCCGCATAGGCCAATAATGCCACCTGCGGAATTTTCGTTATGCAGGACAGGTCTTCAGCCAGGAATTCTTTATGAAAAAAGCTGAGCATGGTACTGTCATTGGCGGTAATCGCCATCGCAACATAAAATACCTGGAAAAGAATAATCGCAAACCGGCCCAGGCCCCAGGTATTAAAGATTCCCCGTTCTTTCAGCAGCGAAAAAACGAATATATTCATCGGCAGCAATGTACAAAGCACAGGGTACAGTACTGCCGGCAACGCCGCAATTCCGGTATCGGCCGCCGCTGTGCCACTAAGCGCATACTGGGAAAGCGCCAGCAGCATAGTAATAAAAAAGACCCGGCTGCGGTTAAACCACCAGCTCAGAATCATTCCGGCACCATATAGGATATAGGCAGAGCTATCCAGCATCGCAAATAATGCGTCATTGACAGGCATTTGAAAATAGGCGATAAAGATCACAACCAGCACCCCGAACGGAATGGTGGTAAATCCTGACAGTATGTTTGCCATTCGGTTTCCTAAAGTCCTTTCACTCGTTTTGTCCTTATGCTGTTTTGCCAACTACCATTATAGCAATTTCGACATTTATTGTCATTAATTTATGGTAGCACAAGGACATGAGTCACTTTAGGTTGCGATACTTATCCAGCAGCAATTTTGTCTGGCGCAAAACCTGTTCCAGCTTACTGCCCGCAGTATGGACTTGCTGAAAACCGCTGTGCAGCTCCTGCAAGGTAATGGTTCGCTGCTGTTCCAGCATGGCCAGCGAAGGGAAGCAGAGAGCAAAGTTGCTCCAGACTTTTTTGATAATTATATAGGTCAGGAGAGAACTGCCGGTCGTATAGGTCAGCCCGCCCACCAGCCGGAGCAGCAGCCAGGGAAAAATCCCCTGATTTGTCTCCCCCACCGACAGCCCCGCAACATACCAGAGATAGGACTGCAAACCACCAGCGACAAGTAAGGCCGCCGACATGACCAGCAAACCGGCATTCAGGCAAAAAACCCCCAGCAGGCTGAGCCGGTAGCTTTGTGTATCAAGCGCAATTTCCGAGAAAAAGATATAGTAACCTAACGCCAAAACCAGAAAACCAAAGACACCAAAAACCGCCAAATGAGAATGGGCAGAGGTTATGTATGTGCCATGAATATATTTGTTGACAGCAGGAACTGCCATCAGAAAACCCAGTAAGCCTGCCCCGAAAATATGATAAAACATACTGCTGGCAATCATGACCATAACCACTTTCTCGCGTTGTCCCAATTGAAAAAAATATTGCAGTTTCACGGTTTTACCAATGGCGTACAGCAGTAAGAACGCAGGCACAACCTGGATGGTGCTGAAAGCGCCGCCTATCCATATCCAGTAAAACGGGCCTCCGGCCCAATAGTAATGATGGCCGGTAGCCAAAACTCCCGTTAAGACCATAACCGTAATATCCAGATAAATGACATTTTCAATAACGCTGCGCTGCATTCCCGGCAAATTTAGCACAGCTGCCGCCAGCACACCTGTGCCAATAAGCTCTAAGCTCAGTTCTTCCCAAAGGTGAACCACCCAAAATTTCAGGAATTCTTCAGCAACCGGATGCGCATAACGCAGCAGGTTAGGCAAAAAGAAGACAATCAGGGTAAAACTCCCGGCCAATATACTAACAAGCGTTGCCCGGCTTTTCGGCACCTTGGCCGCAAGATAGGTTCTGATAAGATTATAAAACAGGAGACTGATGGAAACGGCAATTCCCAGCTTGAGCGGCCGCCATGCTTCGAGATATTCAATACCCTCATTGAAACCCAACACAAGCGAACCAAGTATTGTTATTATAGTTACCAGAAACACCCAGAAATTTGCTTCAATGAGTTTTAAACTATACATTTCCCTGCCGGCTTCACGACTGAAAAAATAGTATACAATGCCTGTTATGCCAAACAGCGGCCATAGAATACTGATATTGAGATGAAAAGACCTGCCGGCTGTAAACGGAACCGGGTTGGGAAGGTCGGGAAAAGCGGTATCCAGGGCGCCACCGGTTGACACAATGCCTTGCAGTCCAAAAAATATAAAAGTTAATACAACATACTTATAGCATAACTTTTGGGAAAGTAGCATCAACGGGCTCCTTTATTGGTATTCAACGGCCAATCAAGCGTGTTAAGGGTACTGAGATATCTGAGGTAAGCCACCACGGCTGCTGCGTCTTGCTCATTAAGCTGTTCATGGCGCTTTTTTTTAGCTCCGGTTAGTACCGGTGCCTGTACCAGATATTCCGTCAGAGCCGGCGCACCGGTTCTGACATAGCTCTTGGTAAGATCGCCCCCTACATAGCCGCCGTTGCCAAAAACCGTATGACACTCAATACAGGCCCGCCGTTGGAAGATCTGTTTCCCCTGCAAGGCATCAGGCGGAATGGGCTGCTCTGCGTCGGCATTACGGATAGAGTCATAAACCAAAACAGAAAAAAGTCCCATCACGGCCAAGAGGATGCCAAAAAAAGTATAGGCTTTGCCCAAAGCCGGTCCCTCCCTTTATCCCCACCTAAGAATTACGTTATAGTATTGCCATATTTTTGCAAAGTAGCCGCTCTTCCGCCCAAGTTCTTCGCTGCCTGCCCCGCAAATCCGGTTTAAACCAAGGGCAAATATCAAATACTATTCCCTAATAAAGATAAAGGGTTGTTAAGGAAGACGATTATGGAACTGTTCATAGCCGAGTCCCAATGGTTGCTGCTACTGCTGCTTTTACCGTTTTTGGTATTGCTGATATTATTGTTGTTTGCTAAATCGATTGCGCGTTTTTTTATAAAACGTATGACCGTCGCTGCGCTGTCCAAGCTGCTGACCAAAAAATATGAGCGGAATCTTGCCGAACTCTACCCCTCGCTGAAACGTTTTTCCTTTTTGCATTTGATCGAAATGAGCTTACGTGCCGAAACGGGAAAAGCCATCGCCCGACCCTTAGGTTCACCTAAGTCTTTCGCCGGCTATGATAACCTCATGCTTTCCCCCCGGCAACTGACTTCCTTTGCTCTGCCTGAAAGTACCCGCATAGATATGAGCGTAACCCTTGGCCCCAAGGCGGAAAAACCGTTAACTCTCAAAATCCCCCTGATGATCGGCGGCATGGCCTACGGCTTGGCCCTCAGCGAAGAGGCCAAGCTGGCTTTAGCCAAGGCGTCAAAAATCCTGCAAACAGCCACCAATTCCGGCGAAGGTCCGTTTTTACCCGAAGAACCGCTGCTTGCCGGCAAATTCATCCTGCAAATCTGCCGCTGGTCGTGGGGTGGGAGAACCGATCAGCAAATTGCCACCGCCGATATGTTAGAAGTGCAAATGGGGCAAGGAGCCGATATGGGAACCTCACGCATCGATGCGGTCGATGTGGAAGGCAGAGCCCGCATCCTGGGAGGCTTGGCTCCCGGTGAACCGGCAATTGCCCTGCCGGCGCCGCCCGGGGTGCAAACGCCGGCAGACTGGCCTGCTTTTATGCAGAAATTACGGCAAAGAGCTAATGGTATTCCCATAGCCTTGAAGCTTATGGCTACCGGCCGGCTGGAAGAGGAATTGGCGATGGCGATTCAATTGGGGTTTGATGCCGTCATGCTTGACGGTTCCGGCGGCGGCTCGCATGCCACCGCTCCCATTAAGCAGGATGATTTCGGTATACCTAACATCTATGCTTTGGTGCGGGCCAAACGTTTGCTGAAAAACACTTCCATCAGTTTAGTGGTGGCAGGCGGTTTTTTTACGCCAGGCCAGTGTCTTAAAGCCCTGGCCTTAGGGGCGGATGCCATCTATTTGGGCACCGTGCCGCTATTGGCCCTCGCCCACAACCAGCTTAACAAAGTCGTCCCCTGGGAACCGCCTACCACTCTGGTATATTACAATTCACCGACCAAAAACCAGCTTGATATCGGTCAGGCTGCCACCAGTGCAGCCAATGTAATCACCTCAATGGTGCTGGAAATGGAAGAGACCATGCGGTCTTTGGGGAAGGCTTCTTTTAAAGAGTTTAGTATTAATGATTTTGTTGCTTTGGATTCCACCACGGCAGAGATTACAGGAGTGAAGGAAATGCTGATTACCGGTAACAACCAGCCTGTTAAGGAATGACACTATGCCCATATTGATAACAGATACGCTGTTGCTGCTGATACTGCTTTTGCTGGTTCTTATGCCGGCAGTATTGCTCGTTCTGGCCAAACCTCTTTTTCGTTATTTCATGAATCGTATCTCTGACGACGCGCTAACCAAACTATTTACGGAAGATTACGATCAGAATCTGGCCGAGTTGTTTCCGTCCGTAAAGCGCCTGTCGCTCTTAAATTTAATTGAGATGAGTCTGCGTGCCGAAACGGGAAAACTTATCGAAAGGCCATCTGGCTCGCCAAAACAGTTTCTTGGCTATGATAACCTTATGTTCGCTCCCCGGCAAATGACTAAATTCTCCTTGCCTGAAGACGCTAAAATCGATATGAGCGTAACCCTCGGTCCTAAAGCGGAAAAACCGCTGACCATAAAAATCCCTTTACTGATTGCCGGCATGGCTTATGGCACGGCGCTCAGCGAAGAGGCGAAACTGGCTTTGGCCAAAGCGTCGAAAACCCTGCAGACGGCGACAAATTCCGGTGAGGGTCCTTTTCTCCCCGAGGAACCGCAGGCTGCCGGCAAATTCATTTTACAAATTTGCCGCTGGCCGTGGGGCGGAAGAACCGATCAGCAAATTGCCGCCGCCCACATGCTGGAGGTGCAAATGGGACAAGGCGGCAGCATCGGTTCAACCCGCACCAAGGCGGCAGATATTGCCGGCAGAGCGCGCCGGCTGGCCGGCTTAGCCGCCGGCGAGCCGGCCATCCCACTCCCCGCACCGCCGGGGATACAAAGGCCGGAGGATTGGCCCATTTTCATGCAAAGGCTGCGCCAAAGAGCCAATGGCATCCCCATTGCACTTAAAATCATGGCGACCGAGAACCTGGAAGAAGATTTAGCGCTGGCCGTAGCTTTAGGCTTTGATGCCATCGCCATTGATGGTGCCGAAGGCGGATCCCATGCCTCCATCCCGACCAAACAAGATGATTTCGGGCTGCCCAGTTTATGCGCTTTGGTTCGGGCCAAACGGTTTTTGGCAAACACCCCGGTTAGTTTAATCATCTCCGGCGGATATTTTACCCCAGGCCAATGTCTAAAAGCCCTGGCCCTCGGTGCGGACGCCGTCTCGCTGGGTACGATTCCTCTGTTTGCCCTGACACATAATCAAATCACCAAAATCGCCCCCTGGGAACCGCCCACCGCCCTGGTATATTACAATTCACCGGCCAAAACACAGCTTTCGGTCGGGCAAGCCGCTACCAGCGTGGCCAATGTACTGACTGCAATGACTGCTGAAATGGAAGAAGCCATGCGGGCTTTGGGCCGGTCTTCCTTAGCCGAGCTTCAGCCTGATGACCTGATTGCTTTAGATTCCATTACTGCCGACATTACCGGCGTAAAGCAGGCGCTTGGCGCAAAAAAATCCGCAGACTAAAAGTCTGCGGATTTTTGCTGGTAACAAATATACTTGTTTACTTGGCTTTTAGTTTATAGGCAAAATACAAACCCAGCAACCAGACCGGGGCAATATACAGTGAGTAGCGCATCTCAGGCATCAGTGCCATAATACCGACAACCAACACTAAAAAGGCCAGGGCAAAATAAGACGCCAACGGATACAGCGGCATTTTAAACAAAATTGGTTCGTTGGTTTGCTGGTGATGTTTGCGGAATTTTAACTGAACCAGCAATATGGTGGCCCAGTTAATAATAATTGAGATGGTGGCTAAGGCCATAAAATATAAGAAAACCTTGGCCGGGTCCAAATAACTTATTAATACCACGATTAAAGTAAACGCCGTTGAAACCAGCACGGCATTTACCGGCGCGCCCGCCTTATTGAGTTTGCCCAAAAACTTCGGCGCATTGCCTTGCTTGGCAAGCCCGTACAGCATTCTGCCATTACTGTACAAAGCGCTGTTATACGCCGATAAGGCGGCTGTAAGCACGACAAAATTCAGCAAATGAGCCGCCGAAGGAATACCTACATGCGAAAATATCTGAACAAACGGGCTGCCTGTTGTCTCAATGGCATTCCAGGGGAATATGGCTAAAATAACAATCATCGCCCCTACATAAAACAGCAGAATTCTCCAGACTACCTGGTTAATGGCCTGAGGAATGGTTTTTTCCGGGTTTTCGGCTTCGCCGGCCGTAATACCCACAAGCTCGACACCGCCAAAGGAAAACATGACCAATACCAGTGACATAACCACCCCATAGAGACCCATTGGGAAAAAGCCACCATGGGCCCATAAATTACTAAGCCCCACAGGCTGTCCCGCATTGCCGATGCCGAAAAAAATCATCGCCACACCAAAAACAATCATGCCGATGATGGCCAGCACCTTGATAATAGCAAACCAAAATTCAAACTCGCCATAGGCCTTTACATTAATTACATTAATCAGGGTAACAACTACCAGACACACCAGCGCCGACAGCCAGGTGGGAATATCCGGAATCCAATAATTAATATAAGTGCCGATAACCGATAATTCGGCCATGCCAACAACCACATAATTAAACCAATAGTTCCAGCCGGAAATGAAGCCCGGAAGCTCACCCCAGTATTGATAAGCATACTGACTGAAAGAACCTGATACCGGATGGGCTACCGACATTTCCCCCAGCGCCCGCATAATAAAGAAGATAACAATACCGCCAACCAGATAGGATAAGGTAATCGCCGGTCCCGCCATTTTCACCACTGTAGCCGAGCCGTAAAACAGCCCTGTGCCAATAGCTCCCCCCAGCGCAATCATTTGAATATGACGATTCTTGAGGCCACGCCGTACTTCTTGTTGTGTATGACTTTCGTCCATGGTTTTCCGCCTTTCTACTCTCGTTCTATTTCATTACCCCGCAACCTATCATAATATTATGTGAAAACTTAAAAACTCCTGCCGCTTTGATATGATTGTACAAAAAAATTACTACCTCTTTTACCGGATGTTCATTTCCACAAGACAAAAGTATACTCACTAATCCGGACAGATATACCTGCAATCGCTGCCCCAGCAGTAGGGAAAGAGAAAAGGCCCGCAGAACCAGTGCCTGTGGAGCCTTTATACAGTTGTTGCCTTATATTTAATTCTTTGCCGTCATTCTCATAAATATTTTAGCTATCTCGTTTAAGGTCAAGGGGATTAGACTAAACAGGATGACAATCCCCCAGTCTCCGCCGGAAAGCATTTGCAGCTTAAATGCATCGGCAAGAAAGGGTATCGTTATAACCCCAAGCTGGAGCATAAAGCCAACGACTACTGCAACCACCAAATACTTGTTGGAAAACAGGCCAAGCTGGAAAATGGACTTCGTAGGACTCCTCATGGCAAATGAGTAAAACAGCTGGGAACCGGCAAGAACTACAAATGCCATAGTTCTTGCATATGTTAATACCTCATCCGGTATATTGGCAGATCCCAGGCTATAGCCGTATTCGTTCAAACCAAAGTAAAAGGCGACCAAGGTAAGAACACCGATTAAGGTTCCGCCAAGCACCGCTCTGGCGCCGGCACCGCCGGCAAAAAAGCTTTCCTTGGGATCTCTTGGCTTTTTCTTCATAACTTCCTTATCGCCGGGATCAACACCAAGGGCAATCGCCGGCAAGGTATCGGTGATTAAGTTAATCCAAAGTATCTGGGTGGCCAGCAGCGGCACCGGCCAAAAGAACAGTACCGAAGCAAAAATAGCGACAACTTCGCCCAGATTGCAGGAAAGGAGGAATATTACCGATTTTCTGATGTTATTGTATATATTTCTGCCTTCTTCGATGGCATGGACAATGGTTGTAAAATTATCATCTGCCAGGATCATGTCACTGGCACTCTTAGACACATCTGTGCCGGTGATACCCATGGCAACCCCGATATCGGCATTTTTTAAAGAAGGTGCGTCATTAACACCGTCACCGGTCATCGAAACAACATTTCCCTGTTCCTGATAGGCTTTAACAATCTTAACCTTATGTTCGGGTGATACTCTGGCAAATACCCGATAACTGTTTATTTTACCTGCGAATTCTTCCTCTGACAAGGCATCTATTTCCGTACCCGTAATACTCTGTTCCAGCGCCGAGGCGATGCCCAGTTCTTTGGCAATCGCAGCCGCTGTATTCCTATGATCACCGGTTATCATAACCGGTGTAATACCGGCGCTCTTAGCTTGGGCTATCGAGTCCTTAACCTCCAGTCTGGGCGGGTCGATCATGCCGACAATCCCCAAAACAGTCAGGTCCTGCTCCATTTCCTCCGGGTCAATTACACGATCCGTATCTTTATAGGCGGCGCCAAGCACCCGCAAGGCATCGTCTGACATTGCCTCAGCAACCTGTAAGTAGTTTGCTTTCATCTCTGCCGTTAAGGGGACAACCTGACCATTGACCAAAGCGTTTTTGGCTATTTTTAAAATATTATCAATAGCGCCTTTGGTATGAACTCTGTAGCCAGTTCCCTCCTGGTTGAGGGTGGACATCAGCTTTCTGTCAGAATCAAACGGCTTTTCACCAACCCGTTTATACTCGGTATGCAGCCTTTGCCTTGACAGGTCATATTTATCCCCCAGCACAATCAAAGCAACTTCCGTAGGATCACCGGTGCCCTGGCCATCTTCATAGGTGGCGTCAGAGCACAGGACAAAGGATTTCATTAATTCCTGTTCTTCCTGCCTGGCCTCAAACCCGGTTCCTTCTGACGGGACATTCTGAAGGTTATCTAATGTATAAAACTTCACCACCGTCATCTTGTTCTGGGTGAGTGTGCCGGTTTTATCTGAACATATGATACTTACAGAGCCGAGGGTCTCAACCGCAGGCAGTTTTTTAACAATTGCGTTTATCTTTGACATTCTGGTGACACCCAGCGCCAGAACGATGGCAACAATTGCCGGAAGACCTTCAGGAATAGCGGCAACAGCTAAACTTATGGCGGTTAAGAACATCTCAAATAAATCTCGTTTTTGGAAAAAGGCGATAATAAAAATGAGCACACATACGGCAATAGCAATAAAACCCAAAACCCTGCCAAGTTCATCCAGACGCTTTTGCAGGGGAGTCATTTCTTCAATATCCTCATCCAGGATCTTAGCAATTTTGCCAATTTCCGTTTCCATCGCAGTGGCGACAACAACCCCTTCGCCTCTGCCATAGGTAGCCAGAGTTGACATAAAGGCCATATTGGTTTTATCGCCAATCGGCGTCTTCGGGTCCGGGTGTATGTTGTTGGCATCTTTCTCAGAGGGAACCGATTCGCCGGTTAGCGCCGATTCTTCTATTTGAAGGTTGGCGCTTTCAATCAGTCTGATATCGGCAGGGATAAACCGCCCCGCGTCGATGACCACAATGTCGCCTACTACTATGTCTTCAGAGTTAATTTCCTGGATTTGTCCGTCACGTTTTACCAGTGATTTCGGCGTAGTCATTTGCTGCAGCGCCTCAACCGCTTTTTCTGCTTTGTACTCTTGGATAACACCAATAGCCGCATTTAAGAATACTACTAACAGAATGATAATTGCGTCTACATATTCACCAATTACCAGGGTGATAACGGCCGCCCCCAGCAGCACATAGATCAGCATATCCTGAAGATGGGAAAAAAATAGCGCTATTAAACTTTTCTTAGGTTTACCCTCGAGCTTATTTTCACCATACTGAGCCAGCCGGGCCTGCGCTTCTTCGGTAGTCAGCCCCGTAGCCGGGTCGACCTTACATTCTGTAAGAACTTCCGGCGCCGATTTTGCAAACCACATAATCAGTCACATTCCTTTCTGTTACATAATCACGACAAGTGTTATTCATCCAATAAAGAAAATACGACTTACTCCGAGCCTTTGGCGACAGCGGCAGCCGATGGGATAAAAATCCGGGCGCAGCGACCGCTTAATCCGATTGATGCATTCTTGAAAAGTTTAACCCTCTGTAACCATGGTTATGTACCTACAGCAAAATAAAAAATGCGGATTAGTTATTGACAATCAGGCTTTCAGGCTGCCGGCCAAACTGTCCACCCGGCGTATAGCCTGTAAAACCATATCGGCGGTAACGGTAAACGGCATATTTTTCATGTCCGGAGTCAATATCGTCGCCGCAGCCACCACTGTTAGCTCCTCTGCAGTCAGGTCAAGGAGCTGACTCAGCGTTGTGGGAACCGCGCAACGTTCGGCAATATGTATTGCTTCAATAATTTCAGCATCCGAACGGTCTTCCAAAGCCAACAAAAATAAGTTGCCATAACCAACAAGCAGCCCATGTCCGACTTCATGCGCTCTCGGTATTTTGGTTAAGCCGTTATGCAGGCCGTGTGCGGCGGCGGACCGGATTTTTTCCCCGCCGAAAATCGAAGCCAGCCCTGCATATAAAATAATGGCATCCACCGTCGAATCCAAGGCTTCATGGAATATTTTCGACTCCACGGCTTGCCGGGCTTCACCGCCAAACCGCTCAATCAAATCATAGCATAACCTGCCGTTTGCCAGCGCAGCCAAGGTCATACTGGTTTTCTCCGCACACTCGATACTGACGCGATACTCATACCATTTAGCCATGGTATCGCCCATACCGGCCGCCAGCCAGCGGACAGGCGCATCAAGAATAACCTCAGTATCAATGACGGTTGCCGCCGGACATTCATCAAAAGACACTATCTCGACGAACTCACCCTCATCAGTGTAAACAACCGATACCGTAGTAATCGCAGCACAAGTCGCTGCAATAGTCGGAACGGTTATAACCGGCAGCTGACATTCCCAGGCGATGATTTTACCAATATCAAGTGCCTTGCCACCGCCAACGGCAATCACACAATCGGCTTGCGATTGTTTTGTTGCCGCAACTAACTCATTGATGTTGCGCCGCGAACATTCTCCGCCATACCACCGGCTTGCGGCAATGCTAACTCCGGCCTTTTCCAGACTGACATGCAGCTTCTGCTCCGTCTTGGTCAACGCGGTTTTGCCACCTACAATAAACGCTTTTGTTCCTAAAGTCTTGCAATAATCCCCCAGCGAACCCAATGCGCCAAAGCCGCGAAATACTTTACAGGGGAAATCCACCCTTTCAATTATTGTTCTCACAAGCTACCCACTCCCTATACTTAGTTGTGATGTAAATCTCACAGCTTTTGCAGCTTTTTTTCATCAAAATATCACTAGCAATCCTTCTGTAATCGATACCCGTAGTATTCTTTTAGTATATAGACAGGCCATAAGTTCGTCAAGGGTATTACAAACCGTAAATAATCCGGTCTTTTCATTGACAAAACAGCAATAAGAGTCCGTATCACCAAAAGTGGCGCGGACTCTTATTGCATGCTTATCTTATCGAATGAAGTTTGTCATTTTCTTTCTTTCCAGGGCGACAGGAGGTACCAAAGGTTTACCGGCAGCCAGAACCTTTAATAACCAGGCCATATTTTTGCCTAAAACACGCATAATTTGATTACCTTCCTCATCCTGTTCCGCTTCCCCGGGTTTAAGACCATGAGTGACATTCCAGTAATTTGTCGTCGGTACAAGCATCTCGGAATACGTGATATAGTGGTTCAGCGAATCAAAGGTTGAAACACCGCCCGACCGCCTTACCGCCACCACGGTTGCGCCAACTTTATGCCGCAGCATGGACTTGTTAACCGAAGTCACATAAAAGGCCCGGTCTAAGAAGGACTTCATTGTCCCGGCAATGCCGGCATAATGAACCGGTGAGCCTAATACGATTCCATCAGCTTCCTTCATCTTCTGAATCCAGTCATTTACCCCGTCATCGCCAAATACACAGCGTTCATCCTGATTTTTGACACAACCCATACAGGCCGTGCAACCTCTTATAACCTGGTTGCCAACATGAATGAGTTCAAATTCTATGCCTTCTTCTTTGAGAGCTTCCCCGACAACGGCAAGTGCATGATGGGTATTACCTTTCGCGCGGGGACTTCCATTAAAAGCAACTACCTTCATAATTTACGCCTCCTAAACAGCATCGCTAAATTATTGGCACAGAAAGCGCCTTTATCAGTACCATTATATATTGGAAAATACAGCTACACAAGTCCGCACCAAAATGGTGCTTTGCATAAATTCATTTTTCAGGATAATACTACCTATTATGGAAATCGCGGAATGGGGGGTTAGTATGAAACAACAAAGTAAAAATCCAAAAGACTTAGATCTTGACGCCGCCCGGGTCAGCCATGACAGCGGTTATCTCACCACCAATCAGGGTGTTGGTATTAGTAACACCGATGATGCTCTCAAAGCAGGCAAACGCGGCCCAACCCTAATGGAGGATTTTATCTTCCGGGAAAAAGTTACCCATTTTGACCATGAACGAATTCCTGAGCGCATTGTTCACGCTCGCGGGTCAGGAGCACATGGTTATTTTCAGGTTTATAAAAACCTTACTCATCTGACAAAAGCTCATTTTCTCAGCGATCCCAAGCTGGTTACGCCGGTCTTTGTCCGTTTTTCCACCGTTGCAGGCTTTCGCGGTTCTGCGGATACAGTACGGGATGTCCGTGGTTTTGCGGTCAAATTCTACACGCAGGAAGGCAACTATGATATTGTTGGCAACAACATGCCGGTGTTCTTTATTCAGGATGCCATTAAGTTCCCTGATCTCATCCATGCCTTAAAACCGGAACCCAACAATGAAATGCCCCAGGCGGCCTCAGCCCATGACACCTTCTGGGACTTTGTGGTGAATACTCCGGAGACCATGCACAATGTCATGTGGCTGATGTCTCCCCGCGCTGTTCCCAAGAGCTATCGCATGATGGAGGGCTTTGGCATTAACACCTTCCGTCTGGTCAACGCCAAAGGTGAGTTTAAATTTGTAAAATTTCACTGGAAGCCTATTCTGGGTGTCCATTCCCTCGTCTGGGATGAGGCCCAGAAGGCTGCTGGCAAAGATCCTGATTTTAACCGCCGGGACCTTTGGGAGAATATTGAAAATGGCAATCCGGCCGAATTTGAACTTGGCATTCAGGTGCTGGCTCCAGAGGATGAGTTCAAGTTTGATTTCGATATTCTGGACTGCACCAAGCTTTGGCCTGAGGAGTTAATCCCTGTGCAGAAAATCGGCAAGATGACACTGAACCAGAATCCGGATAATTTTTTTGCCGAAACAGAACAGGTGGCTTTTTGTCCGGCCAATGTGGTGCCAGGCATCGATTTTACCAATGATCCTATGCTCCAGGGCCGGCTGTTCTCCTATCTGGACACCCAGATTTCCCGTCTGGGAGGTCCCAACTTCCAACAGCTTCCCATTAACCGCCCGCTGCCCAAGGTTAACAACAACCAACGGGACGGCATGCACCGCATGACCATTGACAAGGGGCAAACCAGCTACTATCCCAACTCCCTGAATATGGGAGAGCCTCACGCCGCCCGCGCCGGTGAAAGCCATTTCGAACACTATCAGGAAAAGGTGGATGGCCACATTGTCCGGGAACGCAGTGAGAGCTTCCGGGATCACTACACCCAGCCGGCGTTGTTTTGGAACAGTATGTCTGACTGGGAAAGAAAGCACATTATTGATGCTTTCCGGTTCGAGCTGGGCAAATGCAAAAATAAGAATACCCACCAAAAGCTTGTGGATATGCTGGGCAATGTTGATCCGGAACTGGCCCAAAAGGTTGCGGAAGGCTTGGGCGCCACCCCTCCGGCCAACACGGCAAATCCTACAACAGTTTCCTCAGCCGCACTCAGTATGGCCAATACTGCAAATAGCCCGAAAACCAGAAAGGTAGCTATCCTGATTGGAAACGGGTTCGACAAAGCACAGTTTGATGCTATTACCTCCGCTCTCACAGCCGCCGGTGCTTGTTTTGATGTGGTATCCTGCAAGCTTGGACCAGCCACTGCTCAGGATAACAGCACGGTAGAGTGTACCCAGACTTACACCACCACGGCCGCCGTCTTTTACGATGCTGTTTATATCCCTGGCGGCTCCCATATAGAGTCCCTCAAAGGCTCGGCAGATGTACAAAGTTTCCTCGGAGACACCTTTAACCATTATAAGACCATCGGTCTGAGCGGTGAAGCGACAGCTATGCTAACCCTGTTGCGACCTGGACAAAATGCGGAACCAGGCGTCATCTGCGATCTAACCGGCAACATGAAGAGTTATACTGCTGCGTTTCTGGAAGGACTTACACAAGGTCGCCATTTTCAGCGAAAGCTCTGATAATCTCAGCGGCACGCAAAACTAAATTCTGTTAAACACAACAAACCCGTGTAAATCAAAGATTTACACGGGTTTGTTGCTGGTGCGCCCGAGAGACTCGAACCCCCGCAAAACGCGGTTTAGAAGGTAAGTCAACCTGACCCTATTTTCCCCGGAAATAATCTTCATCTTTCCTGGAAACACTAAAAAATAAAAGCTGAGAGGTATTAAACATGTCTAAAGGTGATAGTGGAGCAACTCAACAAGATAGCTTCAATAAAAACGTGTCCGAGCAAGCACCGGTCAAATACAATAATCCGCCAACAAGCGGTGCAATTCAGGATAAATTACGTGATGAGCCTGCTGTTAAAGCAAATCAAAATGTTTATGACGCTTTGTCAGAGTAATCCAGCCAGGAGGACGTCATGACAATATTTGCAATCGTAATATTAATAGCTATCATCGGTTTGGTTATTGTATATTTTGACAGATTGACTTCTCCTTGGCGGTAATTAATGGCCTCACCGCTATAATTGCCACTCCCTGATTACACGGCCACAGGGGCAGGTATAAAGAACAAACCACTTCATCCAGAAGGATCAAGCGGCTAATCAATGCTTCCCCATTAAGTTTTAAGCTACACTTTCTTCTAACTCTCTAATAAAATCAGGTAAGTCGGCCAGCAACTCTTCCAGTTCTTCTTCAGTTAAAGTAATCTCCAAATTATCAGGTGCCTTCTCCATCACTAACACCACCTTCAGTTAATAATGACTAACTTAATAATATACCAAAAATCAAGATAATTAGTTAAGACCTTGTAAATATTCGGTTAAAACCCAGCGATAACCCTGCTTACAAAACGCAAACAAGCCTTCCAGCCAAACGCCGGAAGGCTTGTTCTTTCTGGTGCGCCCGGAGGGACTCGAACCCCCGCAAGACGCGGTTTAGGAAACCACCGCTCTATCCACCTGAGCTACGGACGCAGATTTCATATCTTTTTCGCCATTTCTAGCCTCTTGCTCCATACCAAAACATGCAATTGACGGTTGCTCAAATGATGTCAACCCAGCATAATTAGCGACTTCGGCAGTAGTGGCAATACTAAAGATAACGCTATTTAGTATAGCATTTTGAATGAGGCATTGTCAATTGTCGGGTATTGCCAATTTTCTTTCTAAACTGCCACTCACTGAATCACTACGTCATAACCCTCATGCCCAAGTGCCTGCAAAGCGCATTCCAGGTCTTTGGCTTTTACCAAAATGTAATCTGTATTGTAGGTAGAAACAGCAAAAATGCTTACCTTGACTTTAGCAAGTATTGTGGCTACCACCGACAATATGCCTACCAGGCTAAAATCCAGTATGCCGGCAATTTTTAGTGCCCGCCAGCCTCTTTCACAGACCACATCTTCGGGGATAACCACCTCAGAGCAGACAATAGAAAGCTCCTCCGTTGTTTTCGTAATGGAAAAAAACTCGCCCTGGTATGCCCACTGCGGAATACTCTGGCTTGCACACAGCCGGCAAACACCCAGTGTGTCAACTAAAACCTCGAACTTTAATTTTTCTGTCATTACTTACCTCCCCTCCTCATAACAGCCTCACCACTATCCGGAAATCCAGTCAATGTTGTTTTTGCTTTCCTGTATGTCGTCGACAGTATCTGCCACACCCATATCATGCTACTATCCCCTGACATTTTGGCCTTGACAGTAAATAGATTTTTAATAATTGCATGCGATAATCAAGTCGTAGAATTTTAAGCACTTATAGGAGGAATGCATGTGGCAGCAAAGGTAATTCCGTTTCCTGACAAGTATGAACCCAATATACCGGAAATAGAGAAGCTTATGCGGGAATGGTTGTGCAATGTGTCAGATGAGCGCAATTTCATTGACACGGTTGCCGCACGGATGATGAGTTTTATTCAGAACTATGCCAATACATGGTTTGAACCAAATTTCAATTTATCAGTACCGCCAACATTGACTTTTGAAGAGCGGAAAGCCCTCATAGCCTCCATTGAAACCGGTGTTGATGAGACGGCCAGGCAGGTGCAGGAGATGATTAACAGGATAATCATCGAACGGTTTTTGCTTGAAATAGAAATATATGAAACCAGGAAAAGCCAAACGCATTTTTCCCTAAACGGTAAATGAAACAGCCGCATAAAGGCCCGAAGCATTTGTAGAGTAATTAACTACAGATGCTTATTTTTTTGTTATGGCAAAATCCATCCTCAAGACAGTTCCCCTGCTTGCTGCTCATCTGGGCCAATACATAATAATCATAACCCCAATCAACGATATCACACCGCCGATAATATCGAATTTATCCGGTACAACCTTATCTACACCCCAGCCCCAAAGAATGGACAAGGCGATAAACACTCCGCCATAGGCGGCATACACCCGGCCAAAGTTCGCCGGCTGCAAGGTTGGTATCACCCCATACAAGACAAGAATTACGGCACCGGCGACCGCATAGCTAATCCCTTTGCCTTCCCTTAGCCAAAGCCATATCAGATAGCCGCCGCCAATCTCAAATAAGCCTGCCAGGATAAAATAGCCTATTGATTTTAAAAGTTCCATACTCTCCCCCACTGATTGATAATCGTTTTCATCCATCTATTTACTATAGCAGATTTTAGGCAAAGCGTAAATAAAAGGAAATTTTACAAATGCCCTCCTGCCACAGCTTTTACCCAAAGGCAAGTTGTACTAAAAGCATATAGAGCACTGTGCCGCCGCCAATACTGAGAAGGGTATTATTCAGTTTCAAGTGCAGCAGTACAATTGCGCCGATGGCTATAGCTTCAGGAATACCGTAAGGGGCAGCTAAAGGGGATACATTTTTCAAACAATACACGATTAAAAGCCCGATGGCCGCAAAGGGCAAAGTTTTGCCCAGATAGAGGATATATGCCGGCGTTTTATTGCTGTCAGGAAACAGAATAAACGGCAACGCTCTTGTCAGAAGCGTTCCGAAAGCAATGACCGCAATAATAAGCAAAGACTGCTGGACTGTCTGGATCATTCTGCCGCTCTCCTTTCAAGCCTTGCTCTAAGCAGGGTTAATAGCACAACAATCATTATCATAGACGGAATAATAAAGTTACCGGCACCAAAAAGCAACAGACACAGCGCCGATGCAGCTATACCGATAATAGCCGGGGCATGGTATTTCTGCGATTTCCATTGTTCGATAAAGATGACTACAAACAGCGCGGTCATAACAAAGTCGATGCCCTTGGTGTTAAAGGCGACCATGGAACCCAAAATCCCGCCCAAGGCGGAGCCAATGACCCAGTAGGCCTGATTGAGCAGGCTGATAAAAAACATGAACCAGCCGCGGTCTACGTCCTGAGGCGGTTCGGCCGAACAAAGTATCGAAAAGGTTTCGTCAGTAAGTCCGAAAATCAAATACGGTTTTTTCCTGCCTGTCCCACTGAACTGTCTGAGCATAGAAATACCATAAAACAGGTGCCTGGCATTAACTACCAGGGTTATTAGCAAGGCAGACAACGGTTGAAAAACTGTCGTGAGCAGACCGATTGCCACAAATTGCATGGCCCCCGCATAAATTACGGTACTCATTACAATTGCCCAGCCCACAGAATATCCTTTACTGCTTAATAATATGCCAAAGGCAAAACCAAGAAAAAGATAACCTGTTAAAACAGGAATCGTATGTGGAAAAGCCGCTTTCAGGGCTTTCATCTTTTCTCCCATAATCATAATCCCCACAATTCTCTATAATTGCCAACAATGCGGTTAGTCTTGTGTGCACAAGTCATGCTTTTACCCACAAGCCCTACTGTTCTATTTATCCACATGCACAACATTCCGACTTATCCACAGAAAAAAGCTTGTTTTTTAAGTATCCGGTAACCCCTATACCGCTTTTTCCCCACAACTTCCACAAAGTTATCCCCAAAAACAGGTGTTTTGGGGATAACTTTGTGGATAACTTGTGTAAACCGGTGAAAAAAGTAAAGCGTGACGCTTTCGTCACGCTACCGGCCGGCTCCAATCTACATGTACGCCTGTTCTGCCCCAGATGCGGGTGAGGGCGGTTTTAAGACTTTCCACACTTTCCGCCGGGCGGATGGTTTCCTCGCGGAAATCCAAGAGCCCTTCACCGGGAACCCGGATAACATGTTCTGCTGCCAGGTAGGTTTCAATGATTTGGCGGACAGCCGCGTCATCAAATATCACTTTCACCGTTTTACTTGCCTGATCATATTCAATATAACCGCATTTGTTGTTATACTGAACAGCCACCTTAAAATTATTTTCCACAGTATCGCCTCTTTCCTCTGTTCCGCTTTAAAAAATCAGCATCATAATCGTAGAAACACATTATTTCCACATATCCTAATATTATACCGGCAGGGTGCAAAATCCTGCCGGTATAAACTGCTTATTCCACGGCCCGGCGGTACATCGGTTTAAGCCGCTGCTCCATGGTGATATCCGGTGTTTGGGCATCTGCCTGAGCCTGAGTATAAAATTCCTTTTGTGAATTGATGGCTTTGCCGCGCCTGTCAACCCGCCGGTAGGTACCGTCTTTTCTCATAATATAGGCCTTTTGATTGTCGGCCAGTGTTAGGTCCAGCATATCTTTGATCCGTTTAATGTGCTCTGGATCTTCGACCGGGAAAAAGAGCTCCACACGTTCGTTGAGATTGCGCGGCATCCAGTCGGCGCTGGATAAGAATATCCGCTCATCGCCGCCATTACCGAAATAAATAATGCGGTGATGTTCTAAAAACCGGCCGACAATGCTGCGTACCGTGATATTGTGGCTAACGCCGGCCACTCCCGGTCTGAGTACGCAAATTCCCCGGACGATGAGGTCAATTTTAACCCCTTTGCAGGAGGCTTCATACAACTTTAAGACAATATCTTTATCCACAAGTGAGTTCATTTTAGCAATAATGTGACCGCCGCTGCCGGTCTGGGCAAATTCGATTTCGCGATCAATAAGTTCCTTAATTTTCTCCCGAAGTCCCAGCGGGGCAACCACAATTTTGTTCCACACCGGCGGGTCGGAATATCCTGACAGTACATTGAAGAAGGCTGACGCATCGGCACCAAACTGCTCGTTGGCGGTAAACAGCCCCATATCGGTATAGATTTTGGCCGTAGCGTCATTATAGTTGCCTGTGCCCATATGGACATAACGCTTAATACCGTCCTGTTCCTGTCTGACAACCAATACCATTTTTGCGTGGGTTTTGAGGCCAACCAGGCCGTAAATGACATGGCAGCCTGCTTCTTCCAGACGTTTGGCCCACAGGATATTATTCTCCTCATCAAAACGGGCTTTTAGCTCGACAAGTACCGTAACCTGCTTGCCATTTTCGGCTGCCTGCGCCAAAGCTTTGACGATCGGCGAGTTGCCGCTGACCCGGTACAGGGTTTGTTTGATTGCCAGGACCTTCGGGTCCCAGGCAGCCTGCCGGACAAACTCCATAACCGGCTGAAAGGACTCATACGGATGATGTAATAAAATGTCCTGCTGCTTGATCGCCTCATATAAGTCGACAACACCCGCAAGCTCCTTCGGCGGGTAGGACACTACCGGACTGTGCCGCAAATGCTCAAGCCCGGGCAGATCACTAAATTTAAAGAAACAAGCCGCATCCAGCGGACCGGAGATTTCGTAGACATCCTGTTCTTCAATATTCAGGTTATGCACCAGCAATTGCTTTAAAGGCCTGTTGCTGGTTTTGCCGATTTCCAGTCTCACGGCCTGGCCGCGTTTTCGCTGGCGCAGCGATTTCTCAACCTCGGCCAGCAGGTCTTCCGCGTCCTCTTCATCAATGGAAAGGTCGGCATTTCTGGTTATGCGAAAAGGCACTACATCTTTAATGTTATATCCATGGAATAAATGACCGCAATAATGCTTGATAATATCCTCCAGGAAGACAAACTGCCGCTTAGCACCGGCAGAGGGAGCCTCCACAATCCGCGGCAGTACGGCGGGAACCTGGACAACGGCGGCATGGTCATCGCCGGCTTCCTGGCATAACAATATCGCAAGATTCAGGCTGCGATTGGCCAAAAAGGGAAACGGATGACCGGCATCCACTGCCATCGGGGTAATAACCGGAAAAATGGTGTTATTGAAAAAGTTCTCCATCCATTCCTGTGCCCGTTCATCCAGACTGGCGATATCCTTAAACGCAATATCCTTCTCTTCCAGCTCGGACATTATATTTTTCAAATACCGGTACTGGATCTTAACCAGTTCGTGGGTGTCTTCGGTAATGCAAATCAATTGCTGGCTCGCCGATAAACCGGCAGCGTCAACCTTATTGATCCCGCCTTCCAGCCGATGTTTGAGGCCGGCTACACGAATCATAAAAAATTCATCCAGGTTAGAGCTGGTAATGGCGATAAATTTGAGACGTTCCAGCAGCGGTGTAGGTTTAACATCGGCTTCGCCTAACACCCGCCGGTTGAACTTAAGCCAGCTTAACTCCCGGTTGAAAAAATATTCCGGGTCATCATGTATATCACAACTTTTGTCTTTGTCCACTGTCGCTACCCTACCTTTCTGATTAATGTCGCCTTAATGCCAAAAACATCTTCGAAAAAGTCGGCTTTATCGGCAAAAGTCCAACCTTCCAGCGACATATCCTCACTGCTGGTTACAGTAATGACAAGTTCATCACCGCGAAAAGCAACCTCTGCTTCACTGATCTTCTGCCGGTGGCTGCGATCAAGAGCATCGGCCAGTCGGATGATCGCCGAAAGCTTAGCAACTGTAACTTTCTGATTTGGCGTCAAATAAGCAAAGGTGGGGTCATTATCGGAGGGAGTTCCTTTGGAGTGATAGTAGGCGATATTCGCAACTACATGTTTTTCAGCTTCGGAAAAGCCCATAAAATCGGAGGATATAATCAGCCGGTAGGAATAGAAATAGTGTTTCCTCAGGTTCACATGTTTACCAATGTCATGAAGAATGGCGGCAACCTTTAACAGCAGGCGGTGACGCTCGCCTAAACCGTGAATGCGCGCCAATTTATCAAATAAGAGCAGCGACCATTTTTCCACAGCGGCTGCATGGACAGGGTCATAGTAATATCTCTTGCCAATTTCCCAGCACAGGCTGATAAGCTGGTCCTGGATAAGCTGCTTATGTTCATGTCCGGTTTTTTCGGCAATATGCTTAACAACAACGCCATCCATAAACTGATCACTTAAGATCAGCATTTCTTGCGGATTTGTCAGGGACAGGACCTGCTTATACAATACAATGGTTGGCAGCACCATTTCTGCCTTATTTTCGGGCAGTTGAAAGTTTTTTATGATTTGCGGCAGGTTAAGCGAACGCACCTGCTTATAGAGGCTGTCAAATTCGGACAAACTGACAAAAGTAATCTTGCCTTGGTCCTTGCCCAGCATTTTCACCAGCAGCTTGGTTTCAGTGCCTGACAAAACCAGACGTTTGATACTATGCTGCCTCATTTCCTTTTCTACCGGTTCGATGGTACTCTTGATGTATTCGGAAAGCGCCTGATGAAAGTGGGCGGAGTCGCGCTGGCTTTTATCAAAGCTTTCCTTAATGCGCAGCGCACCAATGTGAATGTTCTGCTGGTAGGTAAGATTGCTGTCTTTGTACAGGGTAAAGCCCAGACCGCCTGAGGAAATATCGACAAACAGCATACAATCACAGGAGTTCATCAGTCCCCGGTCGTTCACGGTTTTAACCAGTGATACGTATTTGTAAAATATTTCTTGCGGCATTTCAAAAACTTCTACCGAAAAGCCGGTTTTGATTTTAATCTGGTCGATGATATACGGCTGGTTCTGAGCTTCCCGGATAGCCGTGGTGGCTACCAGGCGGTAATCCCGCACACCATATTCGGACAACAGACGGCGATAGCCTTTTAGCAGTTCACAAATCTCACTTACGGCGCTAAAGCTGACGCGTCCTGTTTTAAAAGTTTCCTCACCCAACATGACCTGGCGATAACTTTGTTCCACAATTCTGAAATCATCCAGATTGGTATATTCCACAATCTGGACGCCAATTTGTTCTGATCCGACATGAATAGCGGCAAACCTTTCGGGTGCATGTCTGGCCATATGGCCCCTCCTAAACGCTAGTATAATTTCTATAATATTCAAATCTTCGACAATTAGAACTAAAATTCCTGTATTTTTTTGTTCCTTAACACTGAATTAACTGTAAATTAACACAATCCCGGCCACTCCTTGGAGTTTGCCGCATATTTGTTACTAGCCTGTTACTAGCTTAGAAATATTTAGATAATCTATACTGGTTTTATAAGTAAAAAATGCACCCATAAGGGTGCAAAATTATAATTAGTACACGAAAAAGCTGTATCAGCCGCCGCACTCATTTTATATATAGCAGATATTGCCGTCAAATAGTTTGCCGCCAATCTCCAGGCGATCTGTATACTGCCACATGTAGCCCTTGATATCATCTTTTTTTGACCACTGAGCATTCCACACGGCACAGCCTAGCGACCGCCAATCAATATAATCACAAAGCCAAAAATAGGAGGCGTAAACACCGCAATCCAAGCCAACATTGTCAATAAAAGCTTTGCACATGGCCGTTATCTCTGCTCTGTCAAAGGCAAAGCCTTTTCTTGTTTTGTAGCCATCTGCATCCTCCATGTCAAACCATACCGGCATTTCAAATAATTGCCCGGTACTGTCAATTGCTTCCCGGCAGTTAGCTGCCTCCTGGATTGCATCGGCTACACTCAATGCATAAGAGTAGTGATAGGCGCCAACCTTCAAGCCAACAGCCTTTGCTCCGGCCACGTGTTGAGCAAACATTGGGTCTTTCGACTGTAAACCATAAGAACTGCGGACAATTACAAATTCAATACCGGCAGCTTCGACTGCTTGCCAATCTACCACACCGTTATGATAACTTACGTCAATACCCTTCATTAGTACACTACCTCCTTTATGATACTATATGTTGCTGATGCCAATCCGGCGTATCAGCCGCCTTCGCATTTTCTGATTACCGCGAACCCCGCTTGAAGGTGACGCACCGCCTATCAACCAAGTACGGCTGCGTCTGTCAATGCAGTTGATCGCATCACCTCCAAAAATAATTACTACAGATATGTGGCAAACTAAATTAGGAGGTGGTTAATAATGTTCTGTCATCATCATAGGCGCTCGCATCAACGTGAATGCGGTTGTGGCGACTCACCATTATTAAAAGTCCTGGCTATAGGTGCTTTAGTGTATGTTGGCATAAAAGCCTACCATCACCATCAAATCTATCACCGAGACTAGCCTCCAAAGCCTGGGTTAACTACCCAGGCCTTTTATTTATGGTAAAAGAAAAACGTCCCGAAGGACGTTAGGGCTTCACCGAATCGTTATATTCTTCCATCTTGTTTCTAAACGCTTCAATTGCTCGTTTTGATTCGGGTGAATTAACACCCTTCTTACTAACTGTTTCATGAAGTATTTCTTGTAATCGCTCTACTTCTTTCCACAATTCTTTTTGCTCTTGCATACTGGTTCCCTGCCTTTATGAACTATAAGTCTATTATAACACGGAACATATGTTTGCGCCATAAAAAACCCGGGTAAAGAAGCTATATTTTTTTAAAATCATCCACATCTATCCCAAGTTTTGTTTTCGAAAACTCTTTAAACAATTTCTCACTAACAGCAATCAGCTTAGCATCCCTGACCAGTTGAATTCGTTTCCCCATATCTGAGCAGCTACAGTCAAAAGGCATGTCATTATCACAAATTAAACATTTCATAATACCAACCCCTTTCGAGGATTAGATTCTGTAAAAATAAGTTATTTCCTGTCTGATTTATCACGTTTAATTAAATCATCGGTATTCTGGCGTGTGCAGCCCGGTATTTCCATGGCTACACGTGTAGCCACAAGGTTATCGGTGATAAATTGAATTAAATCCCCGCTCTGCTTCGAATTCGTACTTCATCGATTACCTACCCGCCTGACTGCATAGAATATCAGATAACCGACAGCTAACCCACCGGCAAGCCATGAATGCCACGCCATATTATTAAAATCAACCGAAGCAAGCCATAGGATGAAAATGAACACCATTACCCAGTCAATTCGTTTGGTTTGCTTTTTCACTTTTGTTACAATGTGATTACCAAGTCTTTTATTATGTCCCACCGGTTGATCACATTATATTCACCGCCTTTCTATGTCTCAAATGTAGCATAACACTTGCTTCAGAGCAAACATTATGCTACATTTATATGTACTTTTTTAAGGGGACTGTCAATCCCCAAGAGCAAACTGCCGAGTTTACTGCTAATCGGAGATATTGAACACCATTAATGGAAAAGCTAAGTATGACTCATTTCATAGGCGTAAAAAAAATATATTATGTAGAAGAATGCCAGCAAGGTTTTTACCAATCATAGCGAATATGTTACTAAATATCCTGTACGCAAATGCAGTTAGGAGTTGAAACTACTTTGACCGAACGGGTAGCAATCATTGATCTGGGGTCAAACTCAGCCCGTCTGATCGTTATGCACATTTACCACAATGGCGCTTATAATCTGGTGTATAACCAAAAAGAATCGGTACGCTTGAGCGAAGGCATGTCCGAAACAGGCGTACTTACCCATGAGGCCATGTGGCGTGCCATTGGTACTCTGAAAATTTTTGCCCATATGTGTGAGCTGGTAAACGTGGATAAGATATTGGCGGTAGCCACCGCCGCCGTGCGCAATGCAAAAAATGGCAATGAGTTTCTTGAGCTGGTGCATCAGCATACCGGTATCCCGCTCAGAGCAGTCAGCGGCGAGACGGAAGCCCATCTGGGCTATACCGGCATCATTAATACCCTGGATGTGGACAACGCCCTGCTCTTTGATTTAGGCGGCGCCAGCACCGAAGTAACCCTGATTAAAGACCGCCTGCCGGCCGCGGTTGCCAGTCTGCCGTTTGGTGCCGTCAATCTGACAGAACGCTTTAACACCCAGGACAAAGCAAGCGAGGTACAACTCGCCGCCATGCGCGAGTATATAATCAGCCACCTGGAACGCTTGCCCTGGCTTAGACGCCTCTATCTTCCCATCGTAGGTGTCGGCGGTACCGCCCGGAATATTGCCAAAATCGACCAAAAACAAAAAAATTATCCGTTTCCCAAAGTCCATAACTACCGCTTTGGCTCCATGGCCTTTGACGAGGTGTGGCGGGGACTGGTTAAAACCAATATGGCCCAACGCCGCAAGTACCCCGGCCTAAGCAGTGAGCGGGCTGATATTATTATCGCCGGCACAACCATTGTCAAAGCACTGCTCGAAGTATCGCAAGCCACCAATATTATTATTAGCGGCTGTGGCGTGCGTGAGGGCATGTTCCTGGAGCATTACCTGGCCCAGCAGCAGCAGCCCGGACTCATTCCCGATATTCTGCTGCACTCCACCCGCAATATGTTATTATTTTATAAAGGCAATGAAGCCCATGCCGAGCATGTAGCCAGACTGGCCGAGACCATGTTTGACAAATGGCACTCGATTTTGCGGTTAACCAGCCGGGACCGGAAACTGCTCCGGGTAGCCTCCTTGCTGCATGATATTGGCATTACCATCAATTACTATGATCATGCCCGCCATAGCGCCTACCTTGTTGAGAATGCCCGCTTATTCGGCCTGACCCACCGGGAGCAGATGCTGGTGGCCGTAGTGGCCGGCTGGCATAACGGCGCCTCTGCCAAATATGTCCGCAACAAAATCTACAGCGAATTTCTTGACCAGCATAACTGGCAGACAGCCCGCAAAATGGCCCTGCTCCTGGCGCTGGCCGAAAGTCTGGAAACAACCCAGCTTGGCCTGGTACAGGATGTTGAGCCCTCGATCACCGGCAGCCAGGCCGTGTTAAAGCTGATCACCGATGACCCGGTAAGCATTGAACGCCAGGCCGCAGCCCAGCACCGCAAGTGGTTTAAAAAAGAACTGGGGTTTGATCTGATTATCGAGTAACCCGGTGCCGGCTAAAAATCTGTTTGCCGTACATATTTACCAAAATCTAGAATAATACTACAGTAAGACTATAAGCATGACTGCTGCGAATAGGAGGAACGGTATGCCCCCATCTTTGACCGCCACAGCCTCAAGTCTTACACTTTTAACAAAATTTATCCGCGAGGTATTTCCGCTTGTTGACCATGAATTAGATAATTGGCATAGCTATGCAACCGAACATGGTATGCGCGAATTGGCCGACCAGGCTCTGGCCAGCATACAGTCGAAAAAATTTCATTGCCAGGGCGGCAGTGTCTATAGTCTGTACAAAGGAGTGCCCACCCGCGATTTTGTCCGGCTGGTCGTAGCACTCCAGACCATCAGCGATTATCTGGATAACCTGTGCGACCGGGCCGGTATTGCCGATGAAGCAGCCTTTCGCCAATTGCATCTGGCCATGACTGACGCGCTTGATCCGGACAGACCGGTTAGTGATTATTATGCCGCCTATCCGTATAAAGATGATGGCGGCTACCTGCCCAAGCTGGTCATGACCTGCCGGCAGGAAGTAGCAAAGCTGCCGTCCTACCACCTGGTCAAAACGGAAATTCTCCGTCAGGCTGAATTATACAGTGAGCTGCAAACCTATAAGCACCTGGACTCGTCGGTTCGGGAAGAGAAAATGCTAACCTGGATAAACCGGCATCTCCCCGGCTATCCGGAGCTTACCCCCTGGGAATTTGCGGCCGCCACCGGCTCCACGCTGGGTATGTTTATGCTCAGCGCCGCCGCTCACAATCCCAGCCTGACCCCGCAAGCTGTCAGCCAAATTGCCGCAGCCTATTTTCCCTGGATTAACGGCCTGCATATTCTCTTGGATTATTTCATAGATGAGGCCGAAGACCGGTTAGGCGGTGACCTTAATTTCGTATTTTATTATACCAGTCCGGAGGAAACCCTGGCACGGCTGACATACTTTACCGAGCAGGCCCGGACTCAGGCCCACGGGCTGCCGGAGGCAGCCTTTCCCCAGACAGTGGTTGACGGCTTACTGGCTATGTATCTATCCGACCCCAAAGCCGATGTGGCACCAACCCGCGCTATCCGCGACAATCTGCTGCGCGCCGCCGGGCTTTACCCCCGCTTGATGTACCGACTATGCCGCTTGCTTAGAAAAAAGAATTTGCTGTAAATAAAAAGTGAGATTGCTTGCTGCGCCGAACGCCAAGCAATCTCACTTTATTGTTTTTAGTAATGGTTCTCTTACTGCTTGCTCTGTCCGGCAGTTTTGATAATTGCCAGCGCCAGCTCGCCAATATTGTACAGGTCTTCTTCCCTGATGAATTCGTCGGTGGTATGCACCTTGGACATACCGGTACCCAGTACCGCTGTCGGCACCCCGTAGCTGTTAAAATAGTTGGCGTCACTGCCGCCGCCGGTTGCCTTAATGACAGGTTTGAGGCCAATACTTTCCACCGCCTTGCGGGCCAGTACCACCACCGGTGCTGTTTCCGGCAGTACATAGGCGTCATATTCCTTGCCGATAACTACTTCGGCCCGGCCGCCGGCCGCTTTGGCAGTTTCTTCAAAGACTTGGCGCATATGCTCGGTTTGTGCAGCCAATTTCTCTTTATTGCGGCTGCGGGCTTCGGCTTTAATTTCAACCACATCGGGCACAATATTGGTCGCGGTCCCCCCCTGGATAACACCGATATTGGCCGTAGTTTCCGAATCAATGCGTCCGTCTTTAAGCTGTGCCAGCGCTTTACCTGCCAATACAATGGCGTTTATGCCCTCTTCCGGGGCAACACCCGCATGGGCCTTTTTCCCATAAACAGTAATATCAATCTTGTTTTGACCGGGAGCCATATTGACAATTTCACCCGGCAAGCCGCTGGAATCCAGAGCATAGCCGAAATCAGCCTTGAGCAGCGCCGGATTCAAGCTTTTCGAGCCGTTAAGACCGCCTTCCTCTGCTACCGTAAAGACCACCTGAATATTACCGTGAGGAATGTTTTGCTCCTTGACCAGACGCAGTGCCTCCAGGATGGCAACCACTCCTGACTTGTCGTCAGACCCGAGTATTGTATCCCCGGCCGAAGTAATGATCCCGTCTTTGAGCACCGGGACAATACCGCCGCAAGGTTCAACACAGTCAAGATGGGCTGTAAACAGAAGCGCCGGCGCTTCTGCCACTGTGCCGGGAAGGTATGCAAGTACATTGCCGCAGTTGCCGCCAATCTTGGCACCGGCGTCGTCTTCGGAAACCTCCAGGTGTAAATCTGCCAGTTTTTGTTTTACTACATCGGCCACCTGGCGTTCCGCCCGGGTGGAACACTTAATTTGGACCAGTTCGAAAAATTCGTCAAGCATCCGTTTACGGTTAATCATATACAACTCCTCCTACATATTTATTGACGCACCCAGTCATACTATAGGAAGTTCCGCGCTCCGCTTGGAACTAAGCGACTCACACAAGTTTTGACGTCGCTGACGCTCCCAATAACTTGGTTCGCTGCTTATTGCAGAAAGGGTGCTTATCATGCCAAAAACCATCATGTTAGCCACACCTTGCGCCAGACTGGCTGACGAACTTACCGCCCAGGGCTTCCGGATAGTTGACAGTACCTGCCATTCCCGGCCCGGACAGGCAGTTGACGCTTATTTATACACCAGTTACCGCCCCGGCACCGAGGCGCTGCTGTCAACTCACCCCGAGCCTGCCGATATCAGCATCGGGAACTATCATGAACCCATAGCAGACCATCCTGCCACTATTATGCTCAATATTACCGGTCTAAACTCCGGCCAGGTTATCGACACCCTGCGTCACCGGCTGGCACGCCGCCCCCGGTTGTAGGTAACAGTCCTGCTGCTTTGGCTTTATTTGTTTGTTCTTTGCTCCAGCAGTTTTCCGCGCATAATTATCGAATGACCAAAACGTCCCTTGAGCTGATCTACTACAGCAGTAACCTTTTCCCGCTTCTCGTTTACTTCATTAAACAAATCCAGTTGATTACAGCCTTCGCTGAGATGGGAGACGGTAATGCCAAGCAGCCTGACACCTTCCTGTATGGGGACCTTCTCCATGATCGTTTTCGCTGTTTCGTAGATCACTTCATCCAAGTTAACGGGGGTTTGCAAGGTCAGGCTCCTGGTTATGGTATGAAAGGACGAATACCTAATCTTTACGGTAACCGTCCTGCCGCTTAATCCGGCCTGCCGCAAGCGCCAGCCTGTTTTTTCAGCAAGCGCCAGCAATTCTGCCTCGATATTTTCTTTCGACCATATATCCTGCAAAAAGGTGTTTTCACTCCCAATGCTTTTGGCTTCCCTGTCCGGCACTACCGGTCTGTCATCCTTGCCCCAGGCCAGCTTAAACAGCTCGGCTCCGTACTTTCCCAGCAAACGTTCAAGGACGGTGCTATCCAGAGTGCGTACATCCGCAACTGTTTTCACCCCGATATGTTTCAGGCTGCGCGCCGTTGCCTCACCGACACCCCACAGCCTGGTTACCGGCATAGGTGCCAGGAGGTCAATTTCCTCGCCCGGTTTGATAATCACCAAGCCATCCGGTTTTTTTAAATCAGATGCTAATTTTGCCAGAAACTTGTTGTGCGATACACCTATTGATACGGTAATGTTTATTTCTTTTCTGATTTGGTCTTTTATTCTGCAGGCAATGTCTGCGACGCCGCCCGGATAAAGCAGTTCCATGCCTGTCAAATCCATAAAGCATTCATCTAAGGAAAGCGGCTCCACCAAAGGCGAGAAGCTCTCATAGATTTGCCTGATTTGCTCAGATACATACGCATATTTCCGCATGTCGGGAGATAGAAATATTCCCTGCGGACATCGCTGTTTTGCTTCCCGCATAGACATGGCGGAATGCACACCGAATCGCCGGGCCTCATAGCTGCAGGTGGCGACAACGCCACGGCCTTCCAGGCCGCCAACGATAACCGGCTTGCCATGATACCCGCGATCCCTTTGCTCAATCGCGGCATAGAAACAATCTGCGTCTGAATGAAGTATCCAGCGAGACCGCTTTTGCTCCATGACCTCACCTCTTGCTCATTATATCATAGAACCCCTGGGGCCATATTATTTTCTTTGATTTTCACCCCATATATGATACACTTTATTCAGCAGGAGGAGGGTTTATCATGAAATGGAAAATTAGTTTATGTTTACTAGCCTTTGTGGTTTCCCTAATTCCCACTGTTTCGGCACAGATTCAGCCAATTATCTGGTCGGAGTCCATCCGGAAAACCGAAAAGCCTGTAACTACTCTCCTGAATCTTTCTGACTATATGGTGATAAAATCTGATCGCACCCTGTCTATCAACCTGGGTGACGGACTGCCGATAACCGCCATCGATTTCCGGCCTGATAACAATCAAACCGTACATATGAATAAGCAGGATTTTCTGTTTAATATCCACCTGTCAGACAGCCTTGATAAAATTCTTAATATCCCGTTTGGCGAAACTAAGTTTAACTAACCTCAAGAAGTCCCGTGCGGCAAGCCGCAGGGACTTTTTTTGCTTACCGGCGCAATGCCGGCTGCTGTATTACCGGCCGAAATACCGGAATACCTTAGACAAAATGTACTCCACCATTTCCTCGCCCGGCAACTCATTGACCTTTACAAATTCAAGGTCGAATTCAATGCTGGTCAGTTTGACAAAAGGTACTAACGCGTGGTTTGTCTGTAAAAAAGCCGGTGAGTGGAAGGTATGGGCAATGGCCTGTTTTTCACCGGCAGGCATTCCCTGGCGCTGTTTGCTGTAGCTGTCAAATATGCCTTGTACCGAATCCACGCAATGGCCTTGTCCGTCATAGATAAAGGCATACTTCGGCTGCTTCATGACCTGCACCTGCTCATCACCGATGCCTGCCTTTTCCTTCTCGTGTTTGACCCATTCCTTGTCCACATTAATCCGTACATGCTCAATGACCGGCTCTACTATATCCTGAGCCGCAGGCGCAAACAATTCATACAGGATAATTCCGGCAGAGTCCGCCATATCCTTAATATCTTTTTTATATACAGGCTGGGTAACCAGCACCCCTACTGTCTGCCCGGGAATATCCCTGATAATCCGCAGCAGGGCGAACAGTTCATCAAGAGTTGCCGTTTCTCTGGCCTGGATGACGGTCTTGTAGGTAAGTTCGCCATCGTTAAATTCCCAGTAGACATCGGTCTGATGCTCTGAAGTCTTTCCCTGAAGCAGCGAATTATGCCTGACAGCAAGCGTCTGCACCGAGGTTCCGCGTCCGATGGCTTCGTATATATCACGGACAACCTGTTCGTAATAGAGCTTAGTATCCATCAAATCAACACCACCATTATATACTCTTTATCTTATACTCTGAATCAATACTCCCGCCTCTACAGGCGGCGTCAGTTCAGGTGGAGCAGACTCTCCACCTGAACCCCCGTTGTTTCAGCTTTGCTGAAACGAGTTCACTTCCTGCTCTGCCTGTCGCGGGTATTGTTAGTATGCCCGCAGACCGGTCAGTCACCCGCAAAACTTGTCCGGTATACTTCCCGCCGCAAAACATAACTTTTAGTAAAGTCGCCGGGCTCCAGCCGTTCCTGCTCCCGGACAAATTGTTCGGTTTTGGCACTAAGATTATCCAGATAGTGCAGCAGCTCGGCTTCCAGCAGCATGGGTGCTACCGGACTGCCCCACTCGGCCTGTCCATGGTGGGAAAGAATACAGTGTTTGAGGATTACATCAACTTCTTCCTCCACCTGCGCTTCCCGGCAAGCCTGCCCCACCAGCTCCATTCCCAGGGAAATATGACGCAGCAGCTTGCCCTCTTTCGTAAAGCCAACAGGCAGTCCCAGGGCATCGACCGCAATCTCCCGGACTTTCCCGATATCGTGAACCAGGGCCGCCGCCAGTAACAGGTCTTTGTTAATCCGGTCATTGCGGGCACAATGATCCAGAGCCGCTTCTGCCACCTCCAGCGTATGCTGCAGCAAGCCGCCAATATAGGCATGGTGGTTTCTTACCGCTCCCGGATGGCGTTTAAACTGTTTGGCAAAGGAAGTGTTGGTGGAAAAAATCCATACCAGCATTTGCCGCAGCCTGTTATGACGCACACCGGCGATAATATCCTCCAGTTGCCGGTACATGCCGCCAATATCCCGCGGGGCCATCAGCCCCAAACTTTGCAGCGACTGATCAATTTCCTGCGGCGAAGGCACATACACCCTGTCAATCGTCAGCTGCGGGCTCTCTTTAAAATAATCCAGCGTGGCTTCCAGGCCCAGTATGCTGTTTTGCTGAAACAGCGCAGCGCTCTCAGCCGGTATATCCCAATATTTTGCCGGTATCTCAAAACTGGGATCACTCACAACACAATCGCCGTAGGCCTTGCCGTTTTTGGCGGTTTTAACCTCAAATCTGGCTACCTGATAGATCCCGGCTATTCTAAATCCCTTGGGATGTTTCGTTACTTCCCCGAGTCTCATTTCGTTCTCCTCTGCCATGTTGTACTCTTATTAGAAAAATTATCCTACATACATTCGAGGTGAAACAAAACAAGTCCTGCACACGGTGCAGAACTTGTTTTGTTTCGTGTTACAGCCTGGTGCCAAACATACAGGTAATGCCTGTCATGGTATAGTCGGCTTTCTGGGTTGGTGCGGTAAGTATCTTCAAGTCTACATCTTTCACCTTACGCTCTGCGTAGGATACAGTGAACGCACTGGCCGCAGACAGTTTATAGCTGATACCTGCTTCATTCAGGGATGCACCGCTGCCTCTAACCGCAGTAGCAAATAATGTAGCCCTATCATCCAGTTTGTGAGTAGCGGTTAACCCAACATGAAACGTCGAATGGGAAGCAGCAGCAACATAGTTTCCATAAGAAATTTTGCTGTGTTCATACCCTGCAAGCAGCGAGATCGTAGGATTTACCTTATACAGCAAGTTTATATCCATTGGCTCAGACTTGGCATAGGTAGTCAGTGAGCCTTTGCCAGGCACCAGAATGGTTTTTGTTTCTGACCGGAAATAACCCTGTTTGTATTGCAAAGCAAACTTATCGCTTAAGCCGGTAGTTATCGAATATTTGTAGCCAAAATCGCCATCGGCTTCGACATTGAAACTGCCTTGGCCCTTTACCTTGGAATTTAAGGTACTGCCAAGTTCCAGGATAATGGCTCCCTGTTCAAATACCGCCGTCGGCGATGCCAAAACCGGAGTTGCTGTCAGGACGAGTCCCATGGTTAGTGCTGCGATGATTTTACGCATTTTACCTCCTCATAATACTATGTATTCTTAGAAATAGGTCCCAAGTATCTGTGTTCACCATTGTATCACAAAATTCGACATTGTAAATGGCGACTGGACAGTCTCTTAATAAAATACTCACCTTTTCCAGCTAATTGCAATAGACTATACCAAGAACGTAAAGGGGGTATTATGTTGGCTTCTTATGACAAAATCATTAAGCACATTGTGGAAAAATTTCAAGTTGCGCTTGCACCGCTGGAGCGAATAGCAAAAAACCAGGAAATTATCATTGCCCAAAACAAGCAGGTTATTGAACTGCTGGGACAACTAAACAACGGCCGCCTGCCTGACAGCGAGCCGGAATCTGATCTAAGCGATTGCCCTGGCGACAGCACCGGCAGCGCCGAAAGTGAAGCATAGCTTTGTGCTTATTGCCTCAGCTTCTCGTATAATAACAAAAATCAGGATACACTAACACCGGAGGTGGTAGTGTGAAGGCTGACAAATCTGACCAGCAGAGCTTTACGGAAAAATTCGAAGTAATCAAGCCGGTAAAACAAAAAGACGGTCCCTGGGAATACGAGCAGCCGCTCAAGCCCCGGCCCAAGGTATTTGAGGACAATCATCCGGCAGAGTAATGGCTGGCATAAAAAAGCAGACCAGGCTATGGAATAGTAACCTGGTCTGCTTTTTCTTTTTCAGCTTGACATTATCGGCTAACTATGAGAAATTCAAAGTAAAAGCCTAAAGGGAGGATTATACAATCGAAAACCAGCTGCAGTTAGAACAACATTGCGCTCCCTGCAAGGGGACCGGAAAAATCGGCAAAGAATCCTGCCCGGCCTGCCAAGGCAAGGGAGCTGTTCTTACCGAGGAGGGTAAGAAGGTTCTCAATTACCTGCGGAACTCTATCAGAGCCTCAGAACATTGAAGCATCACATAAAAACACGGCCACTACGGGCCGTGTTTTTATGTTACTTGCTGCATACCGGATGCAGCCACAGGCAAAGAACCTACTTAAAAATGGCTGAAATCGAAGTACACATAGTATAAAGGATTAGCAATGCTGTAAAAATTACCAGCGGATGATTGCTAAAGCGAATCAAGAGCAAAGATCACCTCACATCTTCCAAGTTAGTCTATAGTATTCCCAAACTGGAAGATGTTAATTCCGATTTTAACGCCGGTTTAGCAATTCCCGGGCGAAAGCCACTACTTTATTTGTTACCGCCACATCACCCATACCAAAGATATGAATTCCGTCTACTTGCCGGTATATCTGGCAGATAAACTCGCAGGCTATCTCAAAGCCGGTCTTGCCTTGTTCCATCTCAGTGAGGATATGCGCAGGAACCGTCACGCCGGCAACATTTTTATTAACGAATTCCGCCATCTTCAGGCTTTTTAACGGCATTAACCCTAACAATACCGGTTTACCCAGGCTTTTGGCCTTATCGATAAACCTGCCGGCCTGCTCCGGGTCATATACCGGCTGAGTCTGGAAAAAATCAGCCCCGGCACTTATTTTTCTTTGCATATTGGCTGTTTCTGCCGCCAAATTGGCTGCGCCCGGCGTAGCTGTCGCCGCCACGGCAAATTGTGTCTGCCCGGTAAAAGCTTCGCCATTGGCATCTTTCCCCTGATTAAAGTTTTTTATCAGTTCAATCAGTTTGGCCGTATTATAATCATAGACCGCAGCGGACTGATACGGTCCATGCTGCGGGCCGTCACCGGTTGTCGGCAGCATATAGCGAATGCCCAATGCATGGGCTCCCAGCAAATCAGCCTGAGTTCCCAGCAAGCTGCGGTCCCGGCAGGTAAAATGGGGAATGGTTTCCACCCCGGCGACCTGTTTAATGATGGCTGCCGCCATCACCGAATTCATTCGCAGCCTGCCGTTAGGGCAGTCATGAATATTAATGGCATCCACCCCGTCATACTCTTTGAGCTTGGCAATACTCCCCTCAATATCTGTGCCGTTAATACCGCCCAGTTCGGTAGTAAAAACAAAAGATTTACCCAGCTTGTCAATCAATGTCATTTTTCATCCTCCCAAACCGCTCCTGCGCTCTTGTCCATTACAGTTTATACACATTTTACCAGGACTGCCTATGGGTGTCAATCAACCCCCTGTTGCACGAATATGTGCGGTTTCGGATATACTACCTTACAGTACCCTGATACCAACGGAGGCACACATGGATAACAAACAACGAAATTTTTCTACAGGATTCTTTTTACTGGCGCTGGTATTCACTTGGCTATTTAATGATTATGTCTACAAGCCATATGTTATGCGGGAAACCGAAGTCAGCTACCATGTCTTTCTCCAAAACTTAGCTGAAAATAAGATTGATCAGGTTATTTTGACAGGCGACCGCATTATCTTCTCGCTTAAAACTACTGATACTCAAAAAGAAGCTGTTGCTAACGTAGTGCCGGTCAACGACCCTGACCTGATTGACCGGCTAATTAAGTCAGGGGTGGCATTTTCCGCACAAGCCCCGGCTAAAAGTTTATTTTCCTCGCTATTCGGCTGGATTCTCCCCTTATTGCCATTACTGCTGATTTGGTACTTCATTTTCAAACGTATGAGCGGCGCGGGTCCGAACGCCATGTCGCTGGGAAAAAGCAAAGCCCACGAAATTGAAGGGGAAATGATTGGTGTCAAGTTTGCTGATGTCGGTGGTGTTGGCGAGGCGGAAGTCGAGCTGCGTGAAATTATCGAATACCTGACCATGCCTGAGAAGTTTACCCGTATTGGTGCCAAACTTCCCAAAGGCGTTCTGCTGGCAGGTCCGCCCGGAACCGGCAAAACCCTGCTCGCCAAGGCAACCGCCGGTGAAGCCGGCGTCCCGTTCTTCTTTCTTACCGGCTCCAGTTTTGTCGAAATGTTTGTTGGCGTTGGTGCGGCAAGAGTGCGCGACCTTTTTCAACAGGCTCAGAAAAAAGCCCCCTGCATCATCTTCATTGATGAGATCGATGCTATTGGACAAGCCCGTACCAGTATTGGCAAAGTTGGCACTAACAGCGAACAGGAAAATACGCTCAATCAATTGCTGGCAGAAATGGATGGTTTTAAAGCTAATTCCGGCGTGGTCATCATGGCGGCTACCAACCGTCCCGAAATTCTCGACCCCGCCTTAGTACGGCCGGGACGTTTTGACCGGCAGATTCAGGTAACCCTGCCCACCGAACCAGGCCGCCTGGAGATCCTTACCATCCATACGCGCGATATGCCGCTGGGCAATGATGTCCAGTTGGAACGACTGGCTAAAGTGACTGCCGGTTTCTCCGGCGCTGAATTGGCTAATATCGCCAACGAGGCTTCCCTGCTTGCCATCAGGCGTGGTTCCAACATCATTGCTATGAGCGATTTTGACTTAGCCATTGAACGGGTGGTAGCCGGCTTACAGCGAAAAACGCCCCTCTCTCAGGATATTCGCAAAAAAGTGGCTTATCACGAAGTAGGCCATGCCCTTACGGCCTATTATCTTGCCGGAACAGATCCTGTGCACAAAATCAGTATTATTCCCACCTCAAAAGGAGCTCTCGGGTATACCATGCAGATGCCGGAAGAAGACCGCTATCTTATCGGCGAAAATGAGTTACGGTCACGGCTGGCAGTAATGCTTGGCGGCCGGGCGGCCGAGCTTATCATTTTTCATGAAGCCTCTACCGGGGCGGCTAATGACCTGGAACGCGCCACAGAAATGGCCCGGCGAATGGTCACTGAGTTCGGTATGTCCCCCAGGCTGGGTCCTGTCCGGTATGCCACCACGGCAGGCAGCTATTTACAGAGCGGGGCTACAGGCCGCAGCGATTTAAGCCCTGCAACCATTGCCGAAATAGATGAGGAAATTCGCCTCTTGTTGAATGAAGCGCAGGCAACAGCAAGCAAACTCCTGACCGAACACATGGAAGTTCTGCATCAGGTTTCCCTGTTTCTGCAGCAGGAAGAGGTTATTTCCGGCGCTCAGCTTACCCGGATTGTAAAGGAAATGTCAACTAACCCATAGCGGGTAGTGTTTTTTCACAAATGCTGGGCAATTTCTGTGCGGTAAGTGAGCATTGCGGGACTTTCTTGATCTCTGTAACCATTCGCCGGCAGTCACTCTGTCAGTGAAGCCTGCTGCCAGAACAAAAGGGTGTCGCAAATCGCGTTTTTTAAAATGCTTTTTGCGACACAGATACACTTTCACCACAAATAATAAATACTCAGATTTATTATAATTTAGTATCAGTAACGCTAAACTCAATTGATCCCCCACATAATTTTGCAGCAATATTTTTTGCGCATATTCGACTTACAGAAGCAATAGCTTCTTTTGTATAAACCCCTATGTGTGGCGTAATTATAAAATTATCTAGTGTCAATAGTGGACTTTCTGCATGAATGGGTTCTACAGCACATACATCAACTGCCGCCCCAGCTAAATGACCTGATGCAAGAGCCTCATACAAAGCATATTCATCGATAATTTCACCTTTGGCGGTATTGATTAAGTAACTTCCTTTTTTCATTTTTGAAATTGCACTATGGGAAATTAACTGATTGGTATTTGGGGTAAGAGGTAAATGAAGTGATACAAAATCGCTACATTGTAGCACTTCGTGCAGCCCACAAAGTTTGACATGACTATATTCATAAGAAAGTTCATTTACATAAAGATCATAGGCTAAAACCTTCATATCAAATCCTTTGGCTCTTTTTGCCATATTTTTTCCTATTGACCCAAATCCCAATAAGCCAAGTGTTTTCCCATAAATATCTGTTCCTGTAGCCGTTTTCCATTGTCCCATATGTATAATTTTATTTGTATAGGCAATTTGTCTTGCAATTGTTAGGAGTAAACCAAAAGCCAAATCAGCAACTGGATTGGCGTTAACTCCCGGAGCATTTGTCACAGTAATCCCCATTTCCTGTGCTGTTTTTATTGGAATATTATCAATTTCTGCTCCATGTTTGCATATTATTTTGAGTTTATTACAACGCCTCATGATGTCACTGGTGAACTCGTGTGCCCCAATGATTAAGGCATCGTATTGCTCAATGCAACGTTCGAATTCACTTGCTTGTATATAATCTACATGAATGTTAGCGGCCTTTAATATATTGACCGCTTCTGACCCTACAGTTCCAAATGATCTTGAAGTTACTAATACATTCCAATTCATAATTCATCTCCATTACTGACATTTTTACTTATGCAAAGCAATATGTCTCCTATTCTTCATACCACTTAACCAAAGATTTGTTTCCAGAAACAGATACGACTAATACAGTCTTAACATCAATGCCTGTCGCAGCTTTGATCCGTTGAATTCCACCATACTCTTCTTTTGCTGCAACAGCAACTACATCGACTATTTCTGCACCTGCTTTTCGAATTGCATCAATTAACGCAATCATGGTGCCCCCCGTACTAATCATATCATCTACAATAACAACCCGGTCTCCAGCTTCAACTCCATTCAAAAAGATCTGTCCGTCTGTATATTCACATGAAAAATCAACTACAATCTGCCCTCGCAATCCCGAAGGATACCAACGAGCAAGCCCAAAGGGAAGGCCAGTTAATAATGAGACAACAGCAACTAAGACCGCTCCTTTTTCTTCTTCACCTACGATTTTATTAACATCATTAAGTTTTAAGAGTTCTACTACCTTTTCAGCTGCTTGTTTCAACAGGGCAGGCGTTGTAGCAGGTATTTGTTCTGTTAATTCGTTAATAATAAAGTTCTTACCATTAATATTTAGCAAGTCACAATTATCGAAGGACTTTTTCAACATTTCCCAGTTTCCCCCAATCTATTCCAAAGTTTGTTCCATACTATGATCAGCCCTCAAACAGAGACAACTTTGAATCGCCATTCATATTTTGTTTAACCAAGCAAAACAGGATAATCCGGAAGAGAAATAACGAGAGTACCGTTTCTTATGGTGGGTTTTATAACTGTACAGATCAACGCCAGGTGTGTTTTCACTTTTTTCTATCGGTTTTTATGCTTTTCGATTTGACCAATAAGTGCCTTTTCTTGGGGCTAATATATATCCATATCTGCATTTCTTACATTTTCTACAAAAGCTCTCATTAAATTTATATCTTTAATACCCGGAGCCGTCTCTATACCGCTACTAACGTCAACAGCATACGGACGAACAATCGAAACTGCTTGTGCAATATTAGATGCATTCAACCCACCAGCCAGAATAATAGGTTTATCTACGTTCTGTTTAGATAAAACCTTCCAATCAAAACACTTTCCTGATCCACCCTGCAGATGTGAATCATAACTGTCAAATAAATAAGCACAAGCCTTAGAGTCGATATGGAACGATAAGTTATCTGTGCCAAGTGCCACTCTATACACTATAATAATCGGAATATTCAAATTGATAGTGCAATTACTGATCCAACTTTTCTGCAGTTGCACGATATCAAATTTGCGATATTCGGAAATTTTATCTATGTAGCTGACAGGTTCGTTTACAAAAACACCTATGGTTGTTACCATAGGTGGCAGATGAGAAATAATATCACGAACAACTTCTGGTTCTGCCCTGCGCGGACTCTCTGACATAATAAATCCAAGTGCATCAACACCCAACTTTATTGCATCCAGTGCAGTTTGTAAGGTTCTTATTCCACAAAACTTTATTCTTGTCCTCAAGTCATAACCTCCTGTAGCTTCGAAAACAATGTAGATACCTTTCCGCTTACAATGGTCTCTTTTGCAATATTCACCCCATCTTGAATGGTTTTTGCTGCGCCACATATGTATAACGCCGCAGCAGATGTTGGCAGAATAGCTTGCATTCTTTCCGGGGATTCATTTTTTATAATGCTATAAAATATACTCGCATTTTCTTCGGGGGATCCACCTTCTAAATATAAACTGGCAATAGGTTCAAGGCCAAAATCACTAGGACAAACGTTATATCGGCGTAGTACACCGTCTTTATATTCCAACACTTTTGATTTCCCACAAGGGCTTAATTCATCAATGTTTTCTATACCATGCACCAACAAAAATGCTTCTCGCCCTTGCTCTATCAAAATTTCTGCCATAGTGTCCATCTTCCTTTGATCAGATACTCCGACAATCTGATAAGGTACACAGGCTGGGTTAAATAAAGGTCCGATAATATTGAACGCTGTACTAACTGCTAAGCTTGCACGCATATCTGCCAGAAATGATGGATGACAATGATAGCTCTTAGTTACAAAAAATGTAATCCCAAACTGATCATATAACATTTTTGCAAAAGAGTGTGAAGAAAGCTTTTGTGTGTTCAGCCCCAATGCATTAAGCAAATCAATACTTCCTGAACTACTTGAAATTTTGTTGCTGCCGTGTTTACAAACACGGCAGCCTGCTGCTGCTAGAATAAATGCTACAGTTGTTGAAATATTGAATGTAGGTTTACCGCCCCCTGTTCCACCGATATCTATCGCCCCTGTAACATTCAGCGATATAGTTTTCATTTTGCGCCTGATTACCCGGGATAACCCTAAAAGCTCATCTTTGGTTTCACCTCGATTTTTTAAAACAGCCAAAATGGCGCAAAACTGATATGCTGATTTTGGATGTTCCCACAAATACTCAAACAAAAACTCTGCTTCTATTACAGAAAGGAAACCGTTGTCTTCAATTACTTTTTTGACAAGCCGAATAGGATTGAGTTTCTTACAGGTTAAAGTGTCTGATAACATAGTCAACACTCTCATTATTATGAACAATCGAACGCAAGGCTTTAATCATAGCTACAGGATCTTTGGCCTGCACTACGTTCCTGCCTAGAACTACGCCGGACGCACCAGCATCAATTGCACCCTTCACCATATCCAAACTTTCTTTAATTGAACTGGTTTTAGGTCCGCCAGCAATCATGATCGGAACTGGACACCCCTCAATAACTTTTGCATAACTTGCTGCGTCTCCAGAATAATCCGTTTTTATAGCGTCGGCACCGATTTCTGCAGCCATTCTTGTATGTAAAGCAATTAATTTTGCATCCAGTTCCCGACCATTTGCTCTTTGTGCATTACCCCTAGCCATGGGCTCCATAATGTGTGGAATGCCGACACGCGCTGCCGCTCTACACACCTCGGCATTTTTAGCAATTTCTAATGCCTCCACATGTGAATCCTGATAGCCGATAAACATAAATGTAAGAACTGCATCGGCACCTAAAGCCAATGCTGACTCAACGTCACTGATTAATATATTGCGTCCTTCCTCAAAGTTCAGTTCATCTTTCGCCCGAAATGTGTTTGTCCAGTCCAACCGTAAAATAATTGCCGGGGCATTATCTACACATAATAGATCGCTACAAATGCGCGCAATACCAGGAGAGATCAATACTGCATCAGCGCCGCCCTCGATTATTTTTTCCATTGTTTCTCTGGGCTTAATATTACCGAGCATAGGTCCGTCATCAAGTCCATGGTCAAATGCAATGGAAACACTTCTCTGCGTAGACTTCTTAATAATCTTTGATAACCTAATTGCCTTTCCACATTGTGCACTCATTTTTTCCCTCCATTATTTATTCTAAATTTCTTGTCAATCCCATTTTCTTTATGAATGGGGCTGGATTACTATTTTTATACTCGTCCCATTTTTCATTTCCAGAATAGCATCCTTTAAATTTTGCAAAGGCATCCGTTTGGAGATCAGTGGGCGAACATTTACTTTTCCAGAAGAAATGAGTCGCAATGCAGTAGTATTTTGCTTTGGGGTTGAAGAAAAACTACCATACACACTCAGTTCTTTATAATGAAGTAGATTTGCGTTGATAGTATTCATTGGGCTAGTTTTAGGCAGTCCTCCAAAGTTACAAATACGCCCCCTCGGCCCAGCTAACTCTAAGGCTTTTGCCTGTGCATCTCCACTGCCACAAGCTACAATAACAACATTAGCCCCCATCCCGCCGAACTTACGCTGAATCACCTCCAGGGGATCTTGTTGTGAAGAGTTAAATATGTGGTCGGCGTCAAATGCACCTGCAATTTCTAAACGTTTATCATCGACATCATATGCAATTACCTGCGTGGCACCACGCACTCGGGCGATCTGCATATGCATACAGCCTATCGCCCCTGTACCAATTACAACTACGCGATCCTCCAAACCCACATTTAAAATCTCCTGGGCATTTAGAACACAGGCTAACGGTTCTGTCAAACAAGCATCATCAAAATTAACATGATCGGCAATTGCATTGATAACACCCTGCTGAATAGCTAGAGGACTGACAGCCATATACTCTGCATATCCACCTGGGAACTCAAAGCCATGTGCCTGCATATTGGAGCACATCGTATGATTGCCAGAATAACAATTATAGCAATACCCGCAGGGGATGGCAGCCCCAATGGTAATACGCTGTCCTATAGGCAGCATATTTTTTGAACGGTTTTCAATTACTTCGCCAACCGTTTCATGTCCGATAATCCATGGCGGTTTTATCATAGAGTTTCCATGATAATACGTACGCACATCAGAACCACATACAGAACATCCATGTATTTTTACGAGCATTCCACCTTCCGGCACGTCAGGATCTGCAACTGTTTGCACCTTGATTTGTTCAATCCCTTCATACACTGCAGCTTTCATTTTGACCTCCTTAACACCTTTGAAATTTGCCAAACTTAAAAGCTCATTACAGTTAGTGATACATCATGTCGAATAAGTATGGCAATATTCTTCATATCCTTTCATATAAATCTTGAACAGAAATTACTTTTCCATAAATATAATCAATATTTTTTAATGCTTCACAATGGGCATCTTCGGATGTACCTGCTACGCATTCTTGCGGAACCAAAACACGATAGTTGTACTGCTGCGCATCTTGTGCAGTAGCCCGTATACAGACATCTGTAGCAACTCCGGTTAATACCAAAGTATTCACATTTAAACCCCGCAACAGCAAGTCCAGATCGGTAGCAAAAAAAGCACTATACCGTCTTTTTTTTATGATGTAGTCATTGTCTTCCGGCAAGAGCATAAGGAAAAATTGTTCGCCACCAGAACCTTCAATACAGTGTTCGGGTTCTTCGTAAGCAAGTTCTAATCCAAAATCGACTTTTTGTTTTCTATGAATTTCTTGCGTATAAATAACCGGCCTATTGTGTTTTCGAAATTCACCAGCTAGTCGCTGAATATTGTTAACGATGTGTAAACCGTTATGACATTGTATTGGCGCGTCTACTAACAAGAAATCATTTTGCATGTCAATGACCATAAGCGCAGCATGCGCAAAGTCAAATTCAGCATTTGCGTTTCTATAAGCCATCCCTTACACCTGCTTCTGTTTAGTTTTAGTTTTTGGTTACAACAAGAAAAATACTTGATTCATCAACCTCTGTAACCTCATATACAAAACCTGAAGCCTTCCCAAATCTGTCCATATCTTCTGGCGAATGCGTTGTTGCACGAAAACCATCTTCACATATGATGATTCCATCCTTAGTCTTCACTGTATCGATTTTGCCTAACAAACCTTTTTCTGATTGCTCCTGAAACCATGTAAGGCGATGATCCCAAAACTTGGCACTATAGCTGCTAAAAAAAGCTCTGCCCCCATTTGGAAGTAAATCCATGACCTTTTTTATAAATTCAACAGGCACTACCTTCATCGCTGACAAGGCATTTTGCAAACACAGTACCACGTCGAATAATTCTTGAAACTGGAGATTATGTGCGTCCATAACCATTAGATGTGCATTAGGCGTATCATTTAAATATTCTTTACCAAAATCCACATTGTCTTTTGAGATATCAATACCAACTATTGATTGACAGCTAGGTGCTAATTCTTTAACAATGCGTCCATATCCGGCACCTAGTTCCAATACACGTTCTGTTCCTTGCAAATAATTTCTAACAAAATTAATTTCTGCTGCTAAATACTGCCTTACTCTTGAATATTCTGTTTCATAAACCTGATACAGTTTTTGGGCATTTAGACTTTGAGCATAATAATTTTCCTTCACACTAAATTCCCCCTCTTTATACAGTTCATGTTTACTGTTTATTTGTATTATTATGACTATATTTGTTACTTTAAAATATCCACGTCTAATTATTGTCAAAAAAAGAACTGTGTTGAATTAGACTCCAACACAGTTCTTTTTTGACTAAACCAATTGTCCTAGAAACTTAGTGCGATCGCACCCAATCTTGCAATTGCTGGAGCTTCACCCCAATTATTGAAAATGGTTCGTATCTGCTCATAATACTCCTGGGTTGACAACGTCAAATAATCGCCAAAAGCATCAGCTACAACCGGATTTTTGTCCATAACCTGTCTGATTTCTATTTTGGTTGTAAGCACCAATCCTTTTTGGTAATTATCATGATACATGTCCAGCGATTCATCGGCTTTATTTAAGTACATACGGCCTTCATGGCAACGTTTTTCCCGAACACCAATTATGGCCAGAACGCAATAAAGGATACAATAGCTCCGGGAACACCAATAGCCGCGATTATCACCAAAGCCATCTCCTACTGCGAGAGCTTCAATCATATATTGGTGTGCTTTATCAAAATCACCCAGTATAAATGCCGCATAACCGGCATTTACATAAAACACGGCTACTCCTTCACTGCTTCTTTTGTGTCCGGCAAATTTGACGGCCTGCTCATAATAGGTAAGAGCTTCCTCTAAATTATGAGCGGCCCGCCGTAGATTGCCAATATAATTGTATGCTGCTGCAATATTAAGGCTATAACGGTTATTGTGCATGGCCAACTTTTTAAACATGCCGATTGACTGGCGGTAGTATCGCTCTGCCTGTTCCGGTTCGTGGCGCAAGGCAGCGGCAATTCCCATGAAACGCAGTGCCATCGCCTTTTTTTCCGTTAAATTAGCCTCTTCAGCTATTTGTAAAAGTTTTTCAGCATACTTTTTAACAATGCTGGGCTTGTTAACCTGAATACCGAAAAAAACCATCTGCTGACAACCTTTGAGTAAGTAATCCTGAATTCCTTTGACTGAAGCCAAACGCAGCAATTGATGAATCATTTTTATCCCCAGTAAATGTTCACCACTCCAAATATAATGACGGCCCATCATTTCCCAATAAGCTATTTTGTATAAAGCCAACTGCTCATCATCGGCATTCTCTGTCGCCATTATCTGCAGCAATTCTTCGATTTTTTCTAAATAGCCAATTGTTTGACGGTGGCTTTCTTTGACTCCAGCGTAGCCGGCGGGATAATATTCCGTTAACTCCGGGAACAACTCATACTGGGGACAGAAGTATTTTTCAGCTAGCTTCACCGTATATTCAAGAACTTTAATTTTTTCATCTGCTTGTGTATAGTGGTATAAAATAGCTTCATATATATCTTTAGTTTGTGAGCCGCTTTGGACTTGCCTCTCCAACTCTAATCCCACACATTTATGCAGCAATTCCCGCCTTGGTGATGACAATTGTTTGTACACAAAGCTCTGAATCTGCAAATTATAAAATTTAAACCTACGCCCTTGCTGCCCTGAATTACCTGTCTTTACTATCAGTTTTTTCTTAGTTAATTCCTCAATAGACTCAACCAATTCAAATTCATCCATTTTAGATATATTTAACAATTCAGTATAGCCGGAATCTTTGAAAAATATTGATGCTACTTCCAGTACTTTTCGGGCATTTATAGAAAGATTGCCAATGCGTTCCTTCAGCACTCCCTGCATCCGGAGAGAACCACCGTTCAATTCTTGTCCTGCCTCCAGTAAGTTCATGCATTCCATCAAAAACAGCGCATTACCACCGGTATAATCATAAAGTTTGTGCTGCAGTTCGGAATTGGCCGTATCTGCAGGTAAGCTTACCGCCATCAACTCAGCTACCTCTTCCAAGTTAAAGCGCTCAATTATCATTTTTTCAATAAATTCATCCCGTTCAAAATTCCATAAATTTTTTTCTATCCGGCTTACATGCTCAGTATGACATGTCGCAATACAAAGAAATTCACCACCGTGAATACGTAAAACCTGGTGCAGTACCGAAAATCCCTGGCTGTCCATCCAGTGAATGTCATCAATGACAATAATAATGCGCTGGTGCTTTGCCAGTTTGCCTAAAACACCACACATGATCTCCTCAACCATAGTTGGGTTGAATTCATATGCCACCATAAAAGATTCCCTGTTATCTATGGTATCACCGGTTTCCGTTGCCGGAAAAATGTAAGATATTACTTTATGCCATAATGGCGGAATCACAATTTTATTTTTACGCAACAGGTTCATGATCTGTAAAAAAATACTACTCCATGATTTATAAGAATAACCTGATTCCGCTTGATAGCATTGAGTCCATAAAACACAGAAATTCTCTCTCGGTGTGTTTTCAAACAAGTGCTTTATTATGGTTGTTTTCCCGACCCCTTCTTCACCCTGCAGCAGCACCATCTGCTTATAGCGACGATTCAAACAAAAATTATCAATAACTCTGCATAAAACCTGTACTTCCTTATCTCTGCCAAAAAACCAGCATTTAGGAAATTCCGGCACCTTGGTTTTGACAACTCTTTTTTCCTTTACTCTATTATAGATTTCCTGAGTTTTAGCGCTTAGTTGCAAATTAAGTTCTTCCGCAAATTTTTTTTTCAATTCATAATAAATGGCAAGTACTTTATAAAATGCCCCTTCACTCTCATAAATTCTCATCAACACACGATAAGCACTTTCATTATACTCATCAATTTTAATCAAGTAATTTATATATTGCTTTGCCGCAACATAATCTTTGTCCTGCATAGAATTGACTATACTCTTAGTAAGACATCCCGTTATCTTTTCTTTAAATTTCCCCCGTTCTAAGATAACCCATTCATCAAAACCCTCTGTATCCTTACAGTAAAAACCCTCCAAAAAATCTCCATGATATATACTTAGAAAGGATTTTAACTCCAGTTTATTAAGCAACTCCACCTCAGTAGTTTGAATGAGGTTCGGATTAACCGAAATGGTTGTTCTCGTTGGTGTAATTAACAACTCAGGCGACAGCATTTTCTTAATTAAATAGATTGTATTTCGCAGATTTTTCTTAGCTGCCGTATCCTCCATTTCACCCCAAAACAATGTTGCTAGTTTTTCTCTCGTTGTTTCACCTGTAACTAACAAGTAATATAGCATCGCTTCCATTTTTGCAAATGGGAAAATGACCTTATTGGCATTCCAGTATATAGCTGGGGTACCAAACATTACTGCACGCAATTTGCTCATAAACTCCTCCAATAGAAATTATATCCAAGGTTATTTAATGAACAGTTCGGAAGCATTCAAAATTTTCACCAAAATTACAAAAATACGATGTTTTTTTACTAAAACAATATAAAGGTGCAAACTATTGTTGTTGCAAAATCTACCTTTATTTTACACTGAACTACATTATAAATTCAATAATATTTGTCCATCTCTGTATAAATTGCAACAATCTGGCATAAGGAAAACACCGCTCACGCCGGTCCTGGTGAAAGACGAAATCATGCCACCCTGGTCTGCTTGAAAGTTATACTTTCTACCAAGATAAAAGAATGGCTGGCATTGGAATAATCCCGTGCCAGCCATTCGCTATAACCCTACCGCTTGCCGGCAAGGCTCTGCGCCTGGGTATTCATCTGGTATTCAATCAGTTCCTGATACTGTCTGCCGATATCCGAAACCGGCTTAACAAATACCTCGGAGGGTTGTCCCTCTTCCACAATACTCCCTTTATCCATCAGCACAATCCTGTCAGCCACCCTGAGGGCAAAGGTCAATTCATGGGTCACCACAATCATGGTGCTGGCGCGGTAGCGGGCCAACTCCTCCATCACCACCAACACTTCCCGCACCAGTATCGGGTCAAGTGAGGCCGTAGGCTCATCCCACAGCATAAGCTCCGGCTCATAGGCCAACGCTCTGGCAATACCCACCCGCTGCTGCTGACCGCCTGACAGTTGATCCGGCCTATGGGCAAGATGATTTTCCAAGCCCACCTTCGTCAGTGCCTCGGTTGCCTTGCACTCTGCCGTCTCCCGGTCTGTCCCGCCCATAACCAGGCCCAGCATAACGTTTTCCAGGGTAGTTAACCGTCCGATGAGATTAAAATGCTGAAAAACAAAGCCGATGCGTTTGCGCACATCCCGCAGTTCATCCGGCTCCATTGCCAGGATATTGGCGCCATTGAGCATAACCCGGCCGCGGCTGGGTTCCACCAGCCGGTTTATGGTTCTGATGGTTGTCGACTTGCCACAGCCTGACGGCCCCATCAACACAACGGTTTCCCCCAGCTTAACCGTAAGGTTAAAATCATTAACAGCCACTAAGCTGCCAAATTGCTTGTATAGATTTTGGATGACAAGCATAACACTCCACCTGACCTATCTAAATTTCATTTTTCGCCTGTTCAGTGTTTGCAGCAATCCCGGGCGGCTGTTGGGAATAACAATTTCCCGCATCACTTCATCAAAGGATAGTCCCAGCGCCTCACCGGCAATAACCTCATCGGTCGCCAGGGGACTGATTTTTTCCGCATTATTAGCGATCAGCCACCCCAACGCCGCCCCGAGAAACGGTACCCCCACCCATGGCAGATACGGAATTCCCCCGCCTGATAAGACAAACATCGCGGTAAGCAGCAGCGCCCCAATACCCATGCCATAGAGACATTCCGGTGCGGTAAAGGTATTTTGTATGCTTTGGGCCAACCTTCTCCACCCTTTGGTTTTCAGCGTCTTGCCAACGGTCCGCTGCCGGCGGATGACGCTCATAATGGCAGTATGATCCAGTGCCAGAAAAAGAATTACGGCAATCAGGGAGATCATGCCTGCCAATATGGCTTTAACCTGCGACAGGATCATCATGACTTCCGCCCGGGGGTCTGGTTCAATGACGCCCAGCGCCGAGGTGTATAACGATAAATTGCTGTGTCCCACCACATTATAAATAACAGGTGCCACAAAATCCGGTGTGATGCTGCTTTTGGTTAATAGCTGCAGCCGCTGGCTGGGAATGACCTGCCCGGCAATAAATTGGTCCAGCAGTTTGATAGACTGGCTGATCTCCTCATCCTTCAGGTTAGGAACGGCGGCCCCAAGATACTGCAATTGGGCGGCGACAAGCGGTGTATCGAAGGCCTGCAATTGCGCCAGGCGGCCATTAATATCATTGAGCGTCTGCCGGGTGCCGCTCACATCAAAACTGCGCAGACTGGTGACAGTGTTGTTGCCGTTGGTAACAATACCGTCAATAGCCGACTGTGCCTGCCGGGCAGTGGCCGACACATTTTCCAGGGCGCTCAACCCTGCCTGAAGATTAGCCAGATTCTGCTGGGTTACCGTCAGTTCGTTAATAGAAGAGGCGACATCGGCATTAAGCAGCCGGGCAACCTGTAGAGTATTGAGCACAGAGCCTATGGCCCGCGAAGAATTCGTCACCTGCGACTGGATGCCGCCGGTATTGAGATTGGCCAAACCGCTGGTCGCCGCCTCAATCGTTGTGCCGGCATTGCCTAAACTGGCCAGCGTCTGCTCGATAGCCGTCAGACTTGTCCCGTAATTATCCAGCGTCTTATTGGCAATACTCGTCATATTCTGCGCATCCTGAGCAATACCCGGAATTTGCTCAACCACACCGGCTGTCTCGTGCAAAGCATTCCCCAACGCCGCGCGCGGGTTATGAAAACTGGCCGTTCCCACCAGCTCGCCAATTGCATTATTTATTACCGCATACCCCTGGGTATTAGACATTTCCATAGGGTTACCCTGAATCACCATGCCGTCTGCTGAACCATCGTCCTTGACGGCTGTTACCTGTACTAAAACATTGTCCGGTTCAGGGGCGGTACCCGGACTGGGTGCATTGGCCGCCGTTCCCTGAAAAACAATAACATCACCGGCAGTAACCCTTACTCCGGCTGCCGGCGTAAGGGCAGCCTTAGTGATAAAAGCAGTTAAAAAACGTTTTAACTCAATCATCGTACTGGTGAGATAGACCATTTCATTGTTTTTGCTGTCAACCGACACACTTTCAGCATAACCGGCAGCCTTTTCCGCCCGGACGGCATCGGCCAGCTGCTCCCCCAAACGGATGGCATTCTCAGGCTCACTGCCGACCGGAAAAGCAATATCAATAATATGATATTGGGCAAACAGTTTTTCAATTTCGGCATTTACATAGGACGATTGTTCCAGTGACTTGATGATCACCGTAACCGAACCACCGTCCCGAAAGGCAAACAACACGCCGTCAATTTGCATGATTTGTTCAATAACCAGCTGCCTTGCTCCCTCAGGCACAGCCCTGACGGTGATCCGCGGCTCGGTCATAATGCTAATACCCGAACGCCCGGGAACACTGCCAAAAATACTATCCATGGTCTCATACGCTTGCTTGGTTTTATATTCTGCCGGCAACCCCACAAAAAAGCTGGTCAAGCCGGTTAAGGTCGGCCCTTCTTTTAAGGTAGCACCGGGAAAAACCTGCCCAATCACTTTTTCAATCTGGGTTCTGCCGGCTTCTTTCATTTCCTCCCGGACGTTAATCAGCAAATCAAATTCACCATATTCACCAACAAGCGTGGATATGGTCTCAGAAAAATAGGAATTTGCCGCCATGGCCACAATACCTGCCAGCAAGGAGCCGATTGCCACACTGATAATGATGAGTATGACCACATCCCGGTTAAATGAATTTAAAAAGAAGGTGCGCATAATTGCTTTACGAGTTTTCGCCAGCGTATTCGCCATTATTGTCCCCCTTGTCTGCCTAGTGCTGTTAACCATTCTATAGTATCTCCGCCTAACGGAGATATTACCAATAAAGAACGCCTTGCCGGGAGTTGGTTTTTGCTTGAAAATTTGGTATCATAATACTGTATAGCTACCCTTGGCTTCCGCAGTAACCGCAAGTAAGGAGGCAGTATTCCTAATGTGCAGACAGTCTTTCCTGCTAAAATGCAAAACAATCCTGCTGGTTGTTTTGTTTACCGCAACAACCCTGTTATCCGCTCCGGCAACGGCTCATGCTTCCATTGCAAGTATCTTGCTGGGCGGTGTTGTGCAGTATACTTATCTAAAGAAGACCTTAACCAATATGCACTATAATGAAAATGATAAAATACTGAACAATTTCAAAAAAGAATATGGAGTTAACCACGACGAGGTTGCCAACCGCCAGCTTGACTCGGTAATGACCAGACTGCTGGCAAGCATTGACCCCCAGGGAAAAATAAAACCGCCGTTCTCCTGGTTTGTCAACAATCAAACCAGCTTTAACGCGTTTTGCGGCTTAGGCAACACGGTCAGCGTCAATATCGGCTTATTTCAGGAGCTCAATTACAATGAAGATGAACTGGCTTTTGTATTGGCGCATGAACTTACCCACGGCTTACAACAGCATTCCCTAAAGTCACTCCCCAAGGTTGTGTCCCTGTCTGTCGCCCAGGCTCTGTACCAGGAAAAAAACCCCAACGCAGCCTCGGCAATAACCACCACCATCATTAGCCGCCAGCTCATCGCCAACCATACAACCATGCCGCAGGAAAGAGAAGCTGATGCCAACTCGTTTACCTACGCAGTCAACGCCGGCTATAATCCCGGTGCCGGCGCGGCGATCTGGGCAAGAATCTCCGCCAAAAACGGCGGCAAAACGCGCAGTACCTTTGAGAATATCATAAATCCGAACGACCATCCGACAAACCAGGAAAGAGTCAATTCCTTCAGCGAACGGCTGACAGAGTATAGTCATAAAAAAGTACGTGTTAAGCAAAATACCGTGTTTGTGAACGACAAACCCTGGGTTACGCCCCTGGCCGCTAACGGCTTGCTTGCCGAAGAACGAGCCTATTTTATCGCCGGCAGCCTTGCTACCGTATTTCACGAAATCCCGGCAGGGAAACCCTGTATTGTAAAGAACGGCAGCCTTACCATGAACGGAAAAGCAATCATGGACCCCATACATACAGAAAAAAGCCCGGCAGAGCTTGCCGAGCAGTTAAATCGAATTTTAGGCTTCTAATAGATAAAGAGAACACGGTTTGCCCAAGCCTGTGGCGAAGGTGGAAGCCGATGTTGATCCTGCTTTTAAGAAAGTTATACTTTCTGTTGGGATCAAAAAGGCCATCCGGTTCAGTTTTGCTGAATCGGATGGCTAAATTTATGTATTACCTACCTGCGACCCATCTGCATAATTTCGTAGACGGCTCTTCTATGACGCTCAATCTCTTTTTTCTGACGTTCATGCCATTGTTTCGTAGACTCAAACGGATGGCGCTTCATTATTTTTTCATGGCGCTTATTCTCCTCTTTTAGTCTGCGCTCTTTTTCTTTTTTCAACTCCCGCTGATGGTGATCATTCCGATACTCAGCCCGGTGTTCATAACGCTGTGGTTTGTGCTTGGGTGCGGCTGCGTCGGCGGCAGGGGCAAACAGACCGACTTGCAGTAAGCCCAGCAGGGAACATACGATTACTTTTTTGGCTACGCTTTTTATGGAAACCACTTCCTTTCCATGTATATCGGATCCATAATTAATAATAAACTCCAAAATTTAGAATACTTTTAGAAACAGGTTATGTTATCCAAATAAGCAAGCAATGCTTGCTGTTAAAATAAATAAGCCCGCCAGCCAGAGCTAACGGGTAAGCTTGTATGCAGAATTACCGGCAGAGCCGGATCTGGGATACTTCACATCTGGTAACTTCAATCTCCTTGTTTTTATAGGCAAGGTTAGCAATAAGGTATGCTGAAATATTTACTACGTGCCGTAAGGCTTTCATAGTATCATCGCCCTTTCTAGTAATGAAGTTAATACTACTATTATATAAGAAATAAACCGTATCGTCGATGGAATGTCAAGGAAAACTGCCGCCTAAAAAAGTCCCCGGCAACCTCGTTGCCGGGTAAAGGAGAAGTGTTTATAATAGGAGGATTTTATGTCAACAGAAAGGCATTTCCTTTCTGGCGCTTCCGTTTGTCTATGTTCACATTATAGATTCCTATTTTTATAATTTCTTTAGAAAAGGCTGGTAAAATAAAATCCGCTCACCAGGAGTAACCCGGTAAACGGCGTTATAATTTTTCTTTTTTTATCATATGATTTTAGAGTTATTTCTTGGGAGGCGAATTTTATGAGAAGTCTTTTTATCAGAAAACCGCCTAAACTGCTTTCGATAGCAACCGTATTGCTTATCAGCTTTTTTGCATGGATCAATGTACTTCAGCAATGGTATGAAATAGAATTAGCCGCCATTCCTAACCAACCGACAGCAGCACCTAAAGGCAGCATTTCTATTCATATCAAAATACCCTCCCGTATCTTAGAAGTCCATGAAAACAATAAAGTATACAAAACCTACCGGGTTGCTGTAGGCAAAGGTGAAACTCCGACACCGGTCGGAGAATGGGTAATCATTTGGAAATCCTATCGGGCCGGTGATATTTTCGGCACCCGCTTCCTCGCACTTAACGTCCCTTGGGGAGGTTATGGCATCCATGGGACTAATCAACCCTGGAGCATTGGCAATTACGCCAGCCATGGGTGCATTCGCATGCGGAATAAGGATGTCGAAGAACTGTATGAATGGATTCCCATTGGTACACCGGTGACGATCGAAAATCACCCCATCTCCATCCAGCGCCAGTTAAAAGTGAGTTTAATGGGGCCTGATGTTGTAAAACTGCAACTCAAACTAAGAAATCTCGGCTACCTGGAAGAAAGGGCGGACGGCTTTTTTAACAAAGAAACCGAAATTGCCGTTAAGCGGTTCCAACATGATCATGGCCTTAAGACCACAGGCATTGTTGATAGAAAGACGCTTGATTTATTGGGGCTTTAATTCTTCGATTGCTGCCGCCGCCTTTTGCAGGTTTGGGTGAGAAGCTGCAATAATTTACTATATTATATTTTGAATTTGTAGATTGCCGTTTGTAATTCCTCCGCCATTTTGGCAAGGTTTTGGCTGCTTGCGGCAATTTCCTCCGTGGACGCCGATTGCTCTTCGGTCGCCGCAGACACTGTCTGTGTTTGCCCTGCCATGTTCCTGCTGACATCATCAATGTCCTTCATGGCAGAAACTATTTGCTGGCTTCCTATTCCTACCTGTTGAATACTTGCCGAAATCTCCTGCCTTTGGGCCGATAACTCACCGACGAGTGTTGCAATTTGATTAAAAGATTGTCCGGCAGTATTAACAACTTTAGTGCCAAGCTTTACCTCCCTGGTTCCTTCACTCATGGATAAAACAGCCTGGTCTGTGTCTGTTTGGATTTCCTGAATCAGGCCGGCTATCCGTTTAGCTGCCTCCTGGGATTGCTCTGCCAGCTTACGGACCTCCTCGGCGACAACAGTGAAACCCCGGCCTTGCTCTCCCGCACGGGCCGCTTCAATGGCGGCATTAAGTGCCAACAGGTTGGTTTGTCCGGCAATACCTGATATGGTATCTACAATCTGTCCGATTTCCTTCGAGCGCTCGCCTAATTTAGTAACAACATTGGCCGAATGGGTTACCGTTTCTTCAATGTGTTCCATTTGGTCGATTGCCGTATCAATGGCTTTAATTCCTTCCTCCGCGGCTTCCGCGGTTTTAACGGAAGTATTTTCGACTTCGGTATTATTTGCCACAAACTGCTGAATGTTTTTAGATATCTGCTCAACCGAGGACGCCTCATAGCAAAGAAGAACGACAGGGGCGTAACGCCGCCGATAAAGCCTTAAAAATTGCTCAAGCAATTTTAAGGAAACCCTAAACCTGGGACAAGGAACCTGTCCCCTCGTCCCACTTTTTTCTCCGGACTTTTTGAAGTTCGGGGATTTTTTTATGCAAAAAGGGGCCATCGCACTTAGTGCGATGCCCCTTTGGATTGCGCCGGTTCAGTGATACGCGGCTTGCCAGAACCGGATTTTATATTTTTCCGGATTATTTCACCAGTTTTGCATATAACGCCTGCAGTTCAGGTGAGGGACGAAGGCCGAGTTCCTCGCGAAACACCACTTCGGTCTTTTGATACTGCCTGACAAGCGCTTTGCGGTTGCCCTGTCCGTAGTAAGCTTTGATCAGCATGGCTTGGACTTCTTCGTTGAAGGGGTCCGCTGCCTCCATAATCTGCAAGCGCTCTAGCGCCACGGCATACAAGCGGGCATCCAGATAATACCGTGCAAGGGTTATTTCGATTTCAGCATACAGATTTCTAAATTTTTCCCGTCCGTAAAACAGCCACGGATAGTCCATTCCCTCCAGATAGTCGCCACGGTAAAGGGCCGCTGCCTGCTTAAGGCAGTGCACTTTTTCCTCTATGGCAATATCCTGGTACAGGCCGGCTGCCGCCAGTTCCTGAAATTCCCGGATGTCGCTGCTAAAGCCGGCCGATTGCAGAGCATAACGTTTGCCGCTGTAGGCAAGCATATCGGGACAGTTGGACTTTTTCAGCAGTTTGCGTAAACGATGCAGCGTGACATGAAAAATATTGGCGGCATTTTCCGCATCCATATCCGGCCATAAATCTTCCTGGATCTGTTCCCGGCTGACCGGCTCTCCTTTGTGCAGCAGGTAGGCCAGTAAATCCTGTGTCTTGGCTGTGCGCCAGCCGGTTTTGCCAAGCTCGGTATCCTGGACAAAAACGGTAAACCGCCCCAGCATATTGACTTGCAGCGAAACAGAGAAAACCCCCGGGGTATTGTCCTCTTGAGCCGCGGGAATGCCCAGACGCTGAGCCGCCAGGCGCGCCGACTGGCGGACTGCCATGTCCGTGTCCTTGACCAGAGCGGTTATCACCGTAGCGGCATGAACCCCGAGAATTTCCGCCAGTGGGGCAATGACCCGGGAACGGACCTTCGGATCATGATGCTTGGCCAGACAAGTGAGGAGAGGTACAGCCTTTTCCAGCTTGCGGGCCAGAATACGTTGGATAAATGCAACTTCCACGCCGTTTTCCAGGCCCAGTTGCAGCACCGGCTGCAGCAGCTCATAATGTGTCAGGAAAACATTTAAGAAGTTATGCCTGGCAGCCAATTCCAACACTTTTTCCGTATACGCCCGTGCTGTCTCCGCCTTCCCTTCACTGACGGCCAGCCAGGCCTGGAACGCATAGCCATAACACTGTCCGCGCATAAAGCCATACTGGTCAAACCGATTGACTGCTGTGGACAACATCTCCTTGCCCTGTTGCAGCTCCCCGGTATGGATGAAACTCAGTGAACCCAGCAACAGACAGACATCTTGGGCGAGTACGTAATACGGTCCCACTTCAGCCAACGCTTCCACAGCTTTTTCCCGCGCCTCAATCCACCGCCCCTGCAGACCCAGACATTCGGACCAAAGAGCTAAGCTCAAAGCCGAATAAATATGATCACCATTATTTTCCCTGACAAATTCCACAGATCGCTTGCAGTATTCTTCCGCCAAGGTCCATTCGCCCCGGCTGCAATAAATACTGGACAACTGCCCGTAAGCAGAAGGGAGGGCATCGGTCAGATCAAAATTTTCTTTAATTGCCACATTGCGTTTTGCATAATCGAGAGCCTTTTCCCACTCTCCCCAATCCAGATAAATAAAGGCAATATAATCCTGCATGTGGTAGCTGGGCATAAACCATTCCGGCAGGCGCTCGGTTGTCTTGTTGTACATCCGCAGTGCCCGGGGATAATCACCCTGCATCCAGTAAACATGACCCAAACCTTCCAGGATATGCGCTTTGGCATATTTATCATTACGCCGTTTTGCCGCTGCAAAGGCGCTGACCAGAACAGCTTCCGCCTCACGGAAGTGTCCTGTATACAACAGGCACGAGGATCTTTCCAGCGGCAAATCGACACGCGTGTTATCTGCTAACGGCAATTGGTGAAGCACTTGTTCCAACAAGGCAAGACTTTCAGCAAACCGGCCCCGGCACCGCAACACCCGGGCCTGAAGCAGCCGGGTTTCTGTCAGACCTTGTTGGCTGCCGCTGTCTAAAAAAAACGGCGCCGCCTTGTTTAGCCATTTTTCAGCTTCGTCCAATCGTCCTTGAAACATTTCCACTCTGGCGCGATAAAGACTTAACCAAGGGTCATCCGTCAAATCAGTCTCTCCCAGGGTGGTTAACCAACGGGACATGGTTTGCCAACGCCCTTGCGTAAGAGCTTGCCTGGCAGCTTCTGCCAATATGGCTTTTAATTCGTCCTGGGCACCGGCAGCCCGGAAGTATTCCGCAGCCAGGCTTAGCTCACCGCATTCCCGGGCCATGATGCCTGCCTGCCGCTGCCAGAATTGCCGTTCGTTGCCCAATTGGTCCAGCAAAAATTCCCGAAATAGCTGATGATAACGATAAGCGTTGCCCGAATCGGCTAAAGGGACCAGAAACAGATTCTGTTTTTCCAGCAGCTCCAGCATCTGCCGGGAATCCTGCCGCGCCAGCAGCCTATCGCAAGCCGCTGCCGTAACGGTTTCCAAAACAGCAGTCTTTTTAAGAAAATCCACCACCTTGTCCGGCTGGCGGGACATAACCTGGGCCGCCAGATATTCATATGTCTCAGTATTACTGCCCCCCGGGAAAAGAGAAGGAGAATCCACGCAGCTTAAATCGGCCAGAAACTTTACGGCCGCCGGCCAGCCTTCGACCTTACGTTCCAGCAATTCCAGGTCCTCACAGGCAAATCGCGATCCCCTCCCGATCAGATATACCCGCAATTCCTCGCCGCTGAAACGCAATTCCCCGGCTCTTACGGTTTTTACAAACCCGGAAGCCTTGAGTTGGCTTAGGTCAAGCGGCGGTATCGTGCGGCTGGCAATCATGACATGAACATGTTCGGGCAGATGATTCAGCAGTTCCTCCAAAAAACGATGTACAAACAAAGCGGTAATTTCATGGTAATCATCCAAAGCCAATACGATGGGGACCTGTTCCCAACGGTATAATTCGTTGACAAAAGCGGTTAAGAGCAGGCGCAGGCGGCCTTCAAAATCACCGGCAAACAGCGGCAGCACCTGCTGACCGAATCCGGGAAGCTGCCTGGCGATGCCGGCCGTTAAATAACGCAAAAAGACAGCCGGATCGTTGTCATGGGCATCCAGCTGATACCAGACCAGCGTCCGGCCAGCCGTATCCGCAAGTTGGAGCATTGTCGTTGTTTTGCCGTAACCAGCCGGAGCTGTCAACAGAACAAACTGCTGACCGCCGCCGGCGATTTTTTTTATTAATCCGGATCTCTCAATAGTGCCACTTCCACGGCGGGGCGGCATCAGTTTTAGGAGTAGTAAATCAGACATGATACCCCTCCAGAACCTAGATTTTCCCGGGATTACCTAAGGAGCTCATATAAATGTATTTTTTTGACTTTTGTTAATAAAATCCTGCTCTTTTTTGCGGGATTGTTAAGTTTTTGGTAAGAGGCCACTTGTTAGAATTAACCTACAGAATGGCACCCGTCTGAGCTGATAAAGCCTTCTGAAATCTGCCAGAATGTCCAATAGTGCAAAAGGAGTTGATAGACAGAACACCGGTTCTTATTGTTTAAGCTAAAACCGTATCGCCGGCGCAGGGTTGAGCCCTGCTCCGGCAAGGAGGAATGTTGAAATGAGTAATTTAGATGCCAAGCTGGGCGAACTCTGTGCCAGGTTGCCTGCGCTCTCGCCTGGAGGCAAACAGACTGCGGCCAAAATCATCCCCTGGCTGCTGATGGGTTTCGGCACATTCGGCTTTTTAACCTGGTTAAGTTCCCTCCAGGCCTTTTTCGCTTTTTCCGGCCTGGCTCAGGCTGCGTTTCCCGGCGGCCTGCTGTTACTGTCCTGGCTGACGGCGCCGCTGCTGCAGCTCCTGGCCGTAATCAGCGGCTATCTGTTGCTGCAGCAAAAGCCTCTTGGCTGGCAGCTGGCCTTTTACTCACTGCTGGCCGGAGCAATCATCAGTCTGTTGTCGGTTATGCCTTTAGGGTTGTTGCTGCATGTATTGTTTGGCTATTTTTTGCTTCAGATCAGGGAGTTTTACCGTGAACAGCCGGCGGCGAAATAAACCGCCAGGGCCGCAAACAACATCCACAGGAGGTGACCAAAACCAGCATGCAGGAAACAAAATCCCCGAACCCAGTCGAACCGGCAAGCACCGCGGTAAAAAAGCCATATGCCGTTTTTGATCCCGGCCCGCTCACCTGCCAGACCGACATCGAAGGACTGGCCTTTGATTTCAACTACGGTGCGAGAATCAAAGTTCCGGCAGGCGACTGGCGCGTCAAAATCACCGACCGCGATTGCTTCAACACCCTCTACGATGCCAAAGCTTCCGACGTACTTGTCACCAGCACCAAGAAATATTATGTCAATTTCCGCCTGGAAATCTACCGGGAGGAAAAACTGGTATTCAGCCATGACTTTACTCCGGCCAGGAAAAGAATTCTCATCAAATTCCCGGTCGGCACTCTGGGCGATATCATCGCCTGGTTTCCCTATGCGCAAGTCTTCCGCTACCGGCATAACTGCGAGGTATATTGTGCTATAGCGCCGGAACTGGCGGAGCTCTTCAAACCGACCTATCCTGAACTGCATTTCATCGGGCCTGACGAACGCCCGGACAATGTTTATGCCTCTTACTATATGGGCATCTTCTTTCCCTGCGACGACCGCATGCATCAGCCGGTTGACTGGCGCATCGTCGGCCTGCAGAAGACTATCCCGTATATCCTGGGGCTCAGGCCGGAGGAAATCAGGCCACAGATTGCGCCGCGAAACCCGGAAAGAAGCATCGCGGAGCCTTATGTCTGCATTGCCGCCCAGGCCACCAGCCAGGCCAAATACTGGAACAATCCCGCCGGCTGGCTGAATATAATCAAACACCTCAAGGCCAAAGGCTACCGGGTCCTTTGTATTGACCAAAAAGACTGCCATGGCAGCGGCAGCCGCTGGAATACCATTCCCTACGGCGCCGAAGACTTTACCGGCAATCTGCCGCTAAGCGAGCGGGTGGACCTGCTGTATCACGCCGACTTTTTCATCGGCCTCTCCAGCGGCCTGTCCTGGCTGGCCTGGGCGGTAGGCAGGCCGGTGGTGCTGATCAGCGGCTTCAGCCTGCCGCTGACCGAATTTCATACCCCGTACCGGGTCATCAACTATCATGTGTGCAACAGCTGCTGGACAGACAGCGCCATCGAATTCGAACACAATGACTTCGCCTGGTGCCCGCGGCACAAAAACACCGACAGACAGTTCGAATGCACCCGTTTCATTACCCCGGAACAGGTCGGCAGTGTCATTGACCAACTGATGTATGACTATAAATTGAATCCGCGAAAGGGAGTGAAAAACCTATGCTGAAAAAACCTAAAAAAACCAAAATCAATCCCCAGAAAACCCTGTCCATCATACTGGCGGTCGCTAACAGCCTCAACAGTGCCGCACCAATAGCCTTGCCGCTGGCTGCGGTCGTGCCGGAAATGCCCAAAGCCCGTCAGGGAGCTATCGACGAACTCTTAGCCACCAGCTTCAACCGCGGCGGTCAGATTCTTGATTATTTGTTCTTTAGCACCGCCTATGCCGAGACGGTTGATCCCGGCAACAGCCCGAAGAACGTCGACACCGGCACCGTTGACGGCGACGTTATCGTCAGTGGCGGCCGACAGAATGTGTACGACACCGGCAGCGCGACCAATACCATCATCAGCAGCGGCGGCAATCAGCATGTGTCAAGCGGCGGCAGTGCCTCCGGTACCGACATCCGCTTCGGCGGCAATCAATGGGTCTCCAGCGGCGGCACTGCCAGCAACACTGTAGTTAGCAACGGCGGCGCACAGCATGTGTCTGATCTCGGCACTGCCAGCGACACCACGGTTTATGACAACGGCAATCAATATATAGGATCTGGCGGCGTCACCCACAATACCGTATTGAGCGGCGGCAACCAGTGGGTCAATGGCGGCGGGGTAGCCAGCGGCACCACGATCAATAATGACGGCGTGCAAATCCTTACTGTCGGCGGCACGGCCATCAACGCAACCGTCAACAGCAGCGGCCGGCAGAACGTGTACGGCAGCGCCTCCGGCACCATAGTCAATAGCGGCGGCATCCAGGCTGTGGGCGATTCCGGCACTGCCACAAACACCACTGTCAATAACGGCGGCCGGCAGAATGTATTAAGCGGCGGCTCAGCTGACAACACCGCAGTTAGCAGCGGCGGACAGCAGCATGTTTCCAATGGAGGCGCCGCCACCGACACAGTCATCCATAGCGGCGGCAACCAGTATGTCTACAACGGCGGCACTGCTTCCGGTACGATTGTGAACAGCAACGCCCAGCAGAATGTACTCAGCGGCGGCACTGCCTCAGACACTACTGTCAATAACAACGGCACCCAGAATGTAATGTCAGGAGGCAGCGTGTCAGACGGCAGTGTGAACGGCAGCTACGCCCAGCAGTGGTTGTTGGGCGGCACTGCTACCAGCGTCACCGTCGCCAACGGCGGCCAGCAGCATGTGAGCAGCGGCGGCACCGCGAACGGCACCATCATTAATTCCAGCGGCATGCAGAATGTATCAAGCGGCGGCTCAGCCGCAAATACTGTAATCAATTCCAGCGGCACGCAGCTTGTATATGATGGAGGCGCTGCCGCAGGCACCTTTGTCAACGCTCACGGCGCACAGATTATAAATTCCGGCGGCACGGCCAGCGGCAGCATCATCAGCGGCGCCAATGCCCACCAGATGTTATACGGCAATTCCATCAGTGCCACCGTTCACAGCGGCGGATATCAGTCCGTGCAGGCCGCCGGCGTCGCCACCGGCACAGAGCTTTACGGCACCGGCTTCCAGGAAGTGTACGGCACGGCCAACAGCACCTATATTAACGGCGGCGCTCAATATATCTACACTAACGGCATCGCCAACAGCACGGAGATTTACGGCAATGGCCACCAGTATGTGTCCAGCGGCGGCCAGGCTAACGGCACCGCCATCTATACCGGCTTCCAGGACGTGTTAGACGGCGGCCGCGCCTCCGGCACCACAATCCATGACGGAAACCAGACGGTATCGGGCGGCGGCCAGGCCTTCCACACCACCATCAGCGGCGGCACCCAGGAGGTAAAGACCAACGCCAGAGCCTATAACACCACCATCAGCGGCGGTAATCAGGCCCTGAGCGGCAGCAGCTCCCTGGCCGAAAACACCGTCATCCATAACGGCGGCACCCAGGAAGTGGGCAGCATCGCCGTTGCCCATCGCACCACCATCAGCGCCGGCGGCAGGCAGATCTTCAACGAAGGATTTGCCCGCAATACCACCATTGCTCAAGGCGGCATCCAGGAACTGGATCAGGGTATGGCTGACCTCACCACCATCCAGGACGGCGGCATCCAGAATATTAGCGCCGGCGGCACAGCTACCAATACCACCATCATGAGCGGCGGTGTCCAGAATGTGTATGCCGGCGGCACTGCCGGCGGAACCACGGAAATCAGCAGTGACGTTACCCTTGATAACGGCAGCCTCTTCCTCGCCAGCGGCACCCTGTTCAGCGGCGGCACGGCGATAAGCGGCGGCACTCAGAATGTATTAGGCGGCTCCGCCCTCGGCACCATCATCTATAACGGCGGCACTCAGGCTGTATCAAGCGGCTCTGCCGTCAACACCATCATCCACAGCGGCGGCACCCAATCCGTATACCGGGGCGTTAACGTATCCGGCAGCACCGTCAACGCCGGCGGAATGATCAACCTGGTACAATCCGGCGCGGCCCTGCAGGGCGATACCACCCTCAATCAGGGCACCATCCAAATCTTTAACCCGGCCACCGGCAGTTACGAGATCAGCAGGCTTGTCGTCAATGGCGGCGGCACCGTTAAGCTTGCCGCCGGCACCATCGGTAACCACCTGACGCTTGACGACCTGCAAGGCGCCGCCAGCTTCATCATCAATACCGATCTTGCCAACAATACATCTGACCAAATCGAAATTAAAAGCTCCACTAACGCGGCAGGCAGCACCATCCAGGTTGCCTTTGACCCTGGCTTTGCATCCGGGTCCAGTATCAGCGGCACAGCAATCTTCGCCAATGTCGATACTGGCGATGCCAGCTTCCAGACGCTGCCAACCGACTGGGGAGCCTACCGTTTTACCCCGACAGTCTCAGCCAGCACCGACCCAAGCGGCACAACCTGGTCGATCACCGGACTGAGCACCTCAGGCAGCACCCCCGGCGGTAATCCTGGCGTAAGCGAAACCATGCTTACCGCCTCTGATGTCATCACCAACAACCTGACCCTGTGGCGCACCGAGAATAACAGCCTGATGCGGCGCATGGGCGAGCTGAGAAATGACCCCGGCAAGGCCGGAGAATGGGTTAGATTTTACCGGGGCGAAACCGAAGCCGACAATCCCGGCAACCGTCACACCAAAGCCACCTACACCGCCATCCAGGGCGGCTATGACAAAAAGCACGGCAATTATAAAGGCGGCACCCTGTATACCGGCTACACCGCCGGCTATCTTGACGCCAGCATCGGCTTTAACCGGGGCGGCGGCGATGCCAGCAGCCTGACCGTTGGTGCCTATGGCAGCTGGCTGGGAGATAAGGGGCATTTCCTTGATGTTATCGCCAAGCAGGGACGGCTCAAAAACAGCTATCACAACTATCTCCTCAATCCCGGCAATACCAAGGTAACCGGCAGCTACCACAACTGGGGCACCAGCCTGTCGGTTGAATATGGCTTCCGTCAAGCACAAAAAGACGGCTGGTACCTGGAACCCCAGGCCGAGATTAGCTTCGGCCGGGTAAGCTCCGCTGATTACACCGCCAGCGACAGCACCCGTGTGCATAACTCCTCCCTCAATTCCACCGTGGGCAGACTGGGCCTGGCCATCGGCAAAACCACCCCTGCCGGCTCCTTCTATGCCAAGGCGTCCGTTGCCAGAGAATTCAGCGCCAGCTCTAAAATCACCATGTCCACAGGCGGCCTGGCGCCGGTAACACTGGACCAAGACCTGAAAGAATCGTGGCTGGAATTCGCCCTTGGCCTGACAGGCGCGGTAGGCAAAAACACCAACGGCTACCTCGAAATCAGCAAAACCACCGGCGACACTGTAAAAACACCATGGCAGGTCAACGCCGGCCTGCGGCTGAGCTTCTAACCCAAAAGCAATTCGACATAGCTTCAAGTAGGGAGACGGCCCTGCAAGAACAACCGCACTTGTTGTTCATCAAACATATAGACAAAATCCCCCTTGCCACAAGCAGAGGGGATTTTGTCTATATTAATCATACCTGCAATTATGTCCATTTCCATCACATACTTACTCTTGTACTTCATTCAGCGTCTCGCCAAACCAATGAAGTTGAGCGACTTCCCTTTGCCACCGAAGTGCATCGTATCTTTTATAACATTAATGCTTAATAGCTCCGTTTAACAACTAAAGTATTGGAAATTTATCGTGCAACGCTTGCCTACGGGAGGTAAAAACAATCATAACAATACCCACTAACGGAATAATAGAGCACACTAAAAAAATAAAAGCACCAATCAAAGCTTCTCCGCTATTTCCGGCAGAAAAAGCAGCCACTGAATAAATGAAACCTAGCATCTGTAACAATAGGAAGGGATAATAAACGCATGACCTTCCTAAAGAGCGCAAAAAAGAAATTCGTTTTCCCGCTAAATCAGTAATTTTTATTTCCATACACATTTTTCCTGGAGTACCTTGATATTTTGAACTATTAAACCATATAACTACAATTGCGAAAACGAAGGGCAAAGCCGTTTCAACCACGGAACCTTGAACTAGTTTGCCTAAAACCCAACTTACGCCGCCAAAAAGAAAACCATCTATTAAATTTGCCCCTAGCCTTAACCAAAAGCCAGCATATTCTGGCTTTCTGTGTTGGACTTGTATGTCTTCCTGCATAACTCACCATTCCAATTCATTCTATAATGATTCATTTCTCCTCACAACCAATCTTTTCCTTTATATTTAGTGGGACAAGGGGACAGCAGACTGTGTGAAATATCCTCTCACGCCCTCTAATAAAGTAGCTTAAAATACAAAATGCTAGGCAAATCGTTAACTTTTGGTTGAACTGAATAGCATCTAGCGGGATTTAGGCTAAAGCCGGAGATTTTCTAGCAGTCAATTTTGCTAATACTTCTTTCGTCCCCAGGATAGATATAACACGCCTAAGGTTATACGATAAAAAAGACAAAGAAAGCTCCCCTGTGACTGAGCGCTTACGCTTAGTCAGGAAATAATACGCTCCCCATCCTCGTTTAATTGTTCCAAAAACATGTTCAATGATCATTTGCCGTAATCGGTATTTATCTTTATTTTTCTCAGTCTTTAGATTAATCGTATCTAAAAAGTCTTGGTCTATATGCCGAAAGATACTTCGACCCTTTGCACTTCGAGTACAGCGTTCTTTTACCGGACAAGAGGAACAGGCTGCATAATTTCGGTATTCGTAACCAATAACGCCTTTTTCCTTACTGGTTCTCTTCTTGGCAAAATATAACTCAATTCCTCTGGGACACCGATATATATTTTCCTCTGCGTCGTAATGAAACTTATCCGGGTAAAACTCTTTATCTCCGGTCCCGTTCGAATATGTTTGTTTCGCGACATACGGAGTGATATGATTTTTTACGCATGTTTTGAGGTCGTCAACCTTGTAATATCCTTTATCTGCTACCACTTCGAGCTCTTTTTTTTCAAGCACCACTTGGGCACGCAAGGCCATGTTAGCTAACTCACCCAAATCGTTGGCCTGTGTTGTTACTTTGAAGTCTGCCACTAATTTGTGTTTGGCATCGACTGTGGTCTGTACATTGTAGCCTACATCTACTGTATTATTGTTATTGGACATAAGTCGAGCATCCGGGTCTGTTGTAGAGACTTCACTGCAGCCTTTTTTATCTATCGTTTCTTGATAAGCCTGATAGGTTTGTTTTCGATTACGAAGTTCTTGAATTCGCTGTTGTACTTCTTGTACCGACAGCTTACGTTCCTGAGTCTCCGCGTTATCCGTTGTCTCTAGTTCTTTCATATAGGTTTCAATTTTTTCATCGATATACCGGATATGACGTTCCAGTTTTTTGGCACTATAATTATTCTTTTTGCTATTACAAGCTCGCATTTTAGTCCCATCAATCGCCACTAACTCTTTGCCATATAGGCCCCATTCATCGCACAGGCGTACGAACTGGCGAAACACCTTTTTGAGGGCGAGTTTATTATTTTTGCGAAAGTCCGCAATGGTTTTATAATCTGGTTTTAGTTTTTGCAATAGCCAGATGACTTCTAGGTTTCGTGCTGCTTCTTGCTCAAGCCTGCGCGATGAGCGGACCCGGTTTAAATAGCCGTATAAGTATAATTTTAATAAGACTTTTGGGTTATAGGGAGGGCGCCCGAAAGTGGGGCTAGTCGATCGCTCAAATGCCAGTTCCAACACATCAAGCTGTTCCACGAACGCATCTATAATGCGAACTGGATTATCTTCGTGGACGTAATCGTCGATACTTTCGGGAAGCAAAATTGTTTGTCCTCTTTCTTCGCCTTTTATATAGCCCATACTCTCACCTTCTCAATCAGTATACAACTATATTTTAACATATTTGTAATTTCATATAATTTTTAAATGCACTTTTCACACAGTCTGACAGGTCCCTTGTCCCTGTTATTTCAGACTCATCAAACGCACAGACAAAAATCCCCCCTGCCTCTAAGCAGAAGGGGATCTTTGTGACCTTATCTATTTTAATCACACCCGCAATTATGTCCATTCCATACATGCTTACTCTTGCACATCCACTCTTGCACTTCATTCAGTGCCTCGCCGAACCGCTGGAAATGAACGACTTCCCGTTGCCACAGGAAGCGCAGCGTATCTTTTACACAGGGGTCATCGGTACAAGCAATCAGATGTTCGTAGGTCGTACGGGCCTTTTGCTCGGCCGCCATATTTTCCGTCAGGTCGGTAATCGGATCACCCAGACAGGCAATGTATTTAGCACTCCAGGGTATACCGTTGGCGTCTGTCCAAAACAGTCCATGATCATGCTGAACATACTGGCCTTCCCAGCCGGCTGCTTTGAAATCTGCACAGGTAGCACCATCAACCAGTTTAAATACCAAGGCTGCAATCATTTCCATATGTGCCAGCTCCTCGGTGCCAATATCTGTCAGAAGCGCTTTGGCCTGGCTTGTAGGCATGCTGTAACGTTGATTTAAATATCGTAAGGATGCCGATAGTTCGCCATCCGGACCGCCATATTGCGTAATTACCATTTTGGCAAATTTAACATCCGGGCAGGTGACGCGTACGGGATGCTCGAGTTTCTTTTCATAGATCCACATATCCACTGCTCCTTATTACAAAATTATAGTTCCCACGGCCAAGGGCCTTGCACCCATTGCCAGGGTTCCCGGGACGGGCCGCCAAAACCAAAGTTTAGCAGCGGACCAAATTCGGCTTGATATTTTTCTTTATACTTGTTTAACATTTCTACTGCACAATTAAAATCATGAAGTGCCTCTTGGTCACAAGGATGTGTGTCAAGATACAAGTTAAGTTCAACTGCGACAAATTCCATCTCCTGGACTTTTCTAAGTAAGGCTCGTTGTCTATCTAACTTCACTTATTTTACACCTCCAACCATTATCTATTTCGGGATTTTATAAACTCCCCAAAGTTCCGGGAATAAAGTCCCCTTCATAAGCGCCTCAGGCGGAGTAAAGGCTTGTTCGTAATACTGCCAGGGGACATACGCATGGGCCAGCATTATGCATTCCGGCATATCATCACAGCTAGCCATCATGTTGTCATAGTCATGCTTGCAATTATCCATTTCCCGCTCGGTATCCATACACATATCCATGTCGGAATCTTCCATTTCGTCCATATCGCATATATCATCCACGTTATGCATATCTTCTTTCAGCTTTATATTTTTATCTTTGGATTGAGGTTTTACATACAGTTGGTGTCTGGTAGCCTTTTTCTTCACAAAGAAAGCCTCCTCTCATTGACTTAGTGTATTTTATGTGAATCAAATGCCAAATGTCACCCAATAAACAAAAAAATTCGGCAGAAAACCTGCCGAATGGGTTGGTAGGGTATATTAAGATGCGGGCATAATCAGGAAAGCAAGAATATATAGCGCCAACCCTGCTCCCCGGTATAATACCGCCAGCGCCCAGGCCAGACGGATTAAGGAAACATCCAAACCGGTATAGGCGCTAAAACCGGCACATACGCCAAGTACCATGCCCTGTGACTGATCCAGCGCTAAGTGGCGATGGATTCCGGCAGCATCAGGAGTCCCTGCACCCTGCACAAACTGCCATATGGTCAATCCGCTAAACAGATAAGCGCCTGCCCGGATTAGCCAGATCATAAGCCAAAGCCCCCTTGGGAAATTGGCAGAAACACCAACTTCCATAATAATTACTAACATACAAGTTCACTAGTAATTATTACCGTATCAAGAGGGCTTTAAACATCACTATGTTACTTTACTAATTTAAGCCGGGAACCGCGGGCAGGGGTTGACCGGCTGCCTGGCTGAAAAACCTTGGCGGTAGTCCGGCGTCCGACACTAATCAAAAGACCAATAGCCGCACAGTTGACAATCAGGGAAGTACCGCCGAAGCTAATAAACGGCAAAGGTACACCAGTAACGGGAACGACACCTGAGACCATGGCAATATTACCGACAGCCTGACCAACTACCAAGGTAGTCACCCCGGCAGCCAGAAAAAATCCATATCCGTCAGGGGCCTTGCTGGCAATCTGAAGTCCATACCAAGCCAGAGCCCCCAACAGCAACAATACCACTACTGCCCCCATAAAACCCATCTCCTGGCATAACACGGCAAAGGCAAAATCGGTATGCGCTTCCGGCAAATAGTGAAATTTGCTGGCTCCCATACCCAAACCGGAACCAAAGAGTCCGCCCGAGCCGATAGCCAGCAGGGATTGCACCGTCTGATAACCTGAGGTCTGCTGATACGCCCAGGGATCAAGCCACGCCCAGATGCGTTCAGCCCGGTAGGCGGCGGCATAAACAAGATACACCGTCATGCCTGCTCCGCCTAAAGCCAGTGCGTACAGCTCCTGTTTAGGGATACCTGCCAATATATACAACACAAGGCTCAGTCCGACAATAACCGCGGCGGTCCCCATATCCGGCTGTTTAAGTACAAACACGCCCAGCACCACGCTCACAGCAATCGGCCAGGATTTTAGAGATACCGGCCTCCCGCGGTCAAGCTGCGCTCCCAGATAAGCGGCGGTAACGATAATGGCGGTAAGTTTGGCAAGCTCTGAGGGCTGAAAAGTAAAACCGCCTAAATTGAGCCAGCGTCTGGCACCATTGGCTTCCACTCCCATAAAATGAACCGCCACCAGCAACCCCACCACCGCCAGTATAGCCAAAAGCAGCCAGCCTCGCCGTATTTTCCGGTAATCTATCACGGCAGCCGCCAGCATGGCCACAAATCCCACGGCAAAGGAGATTAAATGGCGGGTAAGGAAAAAGTAACCGTCGCGAAATAACTGCCCTCCCAGCACAAAACTGGCACTGAAAACATTAATCGTTCCAATCACAAATAAAATCCCGGCAATGAAAAATACCGCCTCAGCCGGACTGGCCCACAATCTTGGGAAGTTTCCAAGCTTTTTCTCTTTCACGTCCTGATGCTCCTCCCAAAAAAATACGTTAACCAAACAGCACCCTCACCAATATTATATAGAGAATGATGAACCATCAACTTCGGGTAAAAAAAGAGGTGATCGCATGGGGTAAAATCATACAAATTACTGGCAGTTGATGCGACTACCCATGCCGTACTTATTGCCGACGGGCCCAGCGGCGAAATTCAGACAGAGCTTGGCTTTGCGCCTGAACTAACTCCTACCGAGCTTGCCGTTACCCCGGATTACGCAAAAGCGTACCTGCCCTGCAGCAGTACCAGTGGTAAAAACAGCCTGTTGGCGGTCAATCTCACCAGCTTGTCCCTCTACTGCCTGCCGCTGTGCATTCCTTACCCTGCCCAGTTTGTCCTGGCACAAGCCGACGCCACTACCGCCTATCTTGCCGAACCCTGTGGCAGCATACACCGCCTGGACTTAACCACCATGAACGCAGAGCTTTTAGGAACACCTGCAGCTAAGGCCAGTTGCGTGGGATTGGCAGCTGACGCCGAAAGCATCTATACCGCCTGGGAGCACAACGCCGGCGGCACCATCATGGCACTTAGCATGACCGGGGCCATCCTGTGGCAATATGACATGGCCGGCATTCCCACCAATATAATTTTGGCCGGCAACCGGCTGATTGTGCCCTTTACCAATACAGCCTTTGCCGGAGAAGGGGTCGTGCTTTTCAACCTAAGCAAAAAACCTTCTTCCCCGGTCATCGTTACTATCCAATGTTCCAGCTGCCCCAGCGGACTTGCAGCCTATCCCTGCCATGCCGCCGTAACTGCCGACAACCGGACGGCATATATTGTTAACGAAGACGGGGCATCCATTTTCGTCATCGACCTGGAAACAGCCCAAATCATAGACCGGTTAACGATTGGCCGGTCACTATCCCGCCTCTACTTAATTCCTGACAGCCAATCAGCTATCGGCACCAGCAACTTATTTGCCGATTTAAGTCTCATTGATTTGGCCAACGGCTCACTGTTGGCTGTCACCAATACCAAACGCCAGCTGTTATCTACAATGGCTATTCTGCCGTATTAATTCGCTATAAACCTGCCAAACCCCTCCCACTGATGCGGGAGGGGTTTATTCGGTCATTTAGTTTTTCATTTTTCCCAGCTGACGTGGCCACTTCCCCCCCCATTTATACTTCCCTTGCTTGCCGTCTTCAGCAGGCGCAGGCGGCTTAGCGGCTGGTGTCACCTGTTCAGCGGCGATTAGCTTAGTCTCAATGGCTGTATCGACAGCAACAGCCTCCTGAGAAACGGGCTCAAACACTATGGTGTCAACCGGTATTGCCACAGTATCGTCAACTACGGCGCTGCCGCTGTCATCAGAGGCTGTTTGCCCGGTTATTATTTGTTTCCGGCTTTTTTCCGGCTTATATTCAGGGCCGGTATTGTCAATAGCCTTCTCCGAAGACTCACGTTCCGGTTCTACCCAATCATCAAATACTATGGACTCAGATTCCGCAAAAAACTCATTGTCCACCACCATACCAATATTTTCTGCATGAGTATATTTAGTCGGTGATTCTTCCTTAATTACGCATTTTTCGATCATGGCCAGTATCAGCAGGAAATGGTCGGCCTCCCGGCGAACATGATCGGCCATCAGGGCAGGAATGGTGCTTAACATCCGATTTTTGGTAATCATATCATAGGCGGCCTGTTTAAAATCTCTAAGCCGGGCGGTAGCCGACCGGCTGTCCTGCAAAAAACGCCCAAAAGCCGGCAACTCCGGAGCTTGATGTTCAAAGAAGCCCACATAATTGCGGCCCTGCATTGTCAAATCATCAAACTCGGTGGAAAACTCGCAAACAACCCCGAGCAGACTACGCTCTGTCGGATCAAGACGGGCACCAATAAACTTGGTATGGTCGGCCATAATCCTAAGCCAAAAGTCAGCTTCCCGCGCTTTAACAACAGATAGCTTTTTGCCGGCACGCAGTTTCTCTAAAATGGCCATAAAATACTCGGCTTCCCGGACTAAATGGTCAAAAAACAGCGGCGGCAGCGCACTGCCCAGCTTATTGGTCAGTGACAGTCCTAATAACAGGCGCTTATACCGGAGGAATTCCTTAAGTGAGCAAAGGATATCGGCAATCAGCTCAGCAAATTTCTTTTCACTGCTAAGTTTCTCAGCCCGCACCCTGAGCGCCTTGAGCTCACGTTCAAATGCGGCGGCCTCTTCAATCAAATCAGGTTTATCACACGGTAAACCGGTCTTAATAAACAGCGCATGCTCTTCCATAATCTGCAGCCAGAATTTGACTTCCTCCATGTCAAGCGGCGGCACCGGCAGCACTTTGCCTTTATTATTCGAGTGACGCGGCATAGCAACACACTCCCATGCAATAGGATTTTAGTGTATTGTATGCGGTTCAGTGTAAGTGTGATTACTTAGTCGGCGTAAAAGTAACCTCACAACGGCAAATAGGTTGTCCGAGCAAGCTGAACTTTGTCTCATATTCTGTCATGACATTACCGTCAAAGCCGCTGCGGTGCAGGTCATAGGTAACCTGTTCCACCTTGAGGCCAAATGCGGCAAACTGCTCTAAGGAAAATTCAAACAGCGGCCGGTTATCGGTTTTGAACCATAATTGCCCACCCGGCTTTAACACCGTACGATACTTTTCCAAAAAACCGATATGGGTAAGCCGCCGCTTGGCATGACGGTTCTTGGGCCAAGGATCGCAGAAATTGATATAAAGCCGGTCAATTTCGCCCGGTGCAAAGATTGTCAAAATGTTGTTCACATCAAATACCAGCAAGCGTACATTGGCTAATTCTTTTGCCTGAACCTTTTGGGCAGCATAATAAAGAACATCCTGCTGGGCCTCAATCCCGACAAAATTAGCCTGAGCCTGCCGCTCGGCCATGCCGGTAATAAACCGGCCTTTGCCTGTACCCAGTTCAACCTGCAGCGGCAGCCTGTTGCCAAATAGGTCAAGCCACTTGCCTTGCAGTGTTTCACCGGGATTGGGTAATACTATGTCAGAAAAGCCGGTGAGCGCTTCGGCAATCCACGGCTTTTTTCTCAGTCGCAACCTGTCTCCTCCTTACATATGGCAAATACGATGCTGCACGCGCCCCCTGCGAATGACTGCAATTCTTACCGGCGAGCAGCGCGAAAGCCATCTTAGCCTGTTACTCTTTATCTAAGCCATATTTTTTCAAATACCGGTACAGCGTCACCCGACTGACATCCAGCATATTGGCTAACCGGCTGATATTGCCGCCGGCGGCCTTCCAGGCCTCGATGAAAGCGGCTTTATCCTCTTTCCAGGCTTTGCTTAGCCCCTGTTCACCAGGCATAACAATATCGGCCCGGCTGATCGTAGTACCTGTCGTGCGGAAAAACGCCTGCTCTACCACACCCTGAAGCTGCTTGATGTTTCCCGGCCAGTCGTAACTCATGATGAGCTCGGCCGCATCTGGCGCTAACTCTTTCGGCGGCAAATTATGCAATGTTGCCAATTCCTCAATAATATGGGCTGCCAAATTAGGAACATCCTCCCGCCTAGCCCGCAGGGATGGTACACGAATAACCGCCCGGGAGATAATTTCATATAATCTGGCGGAGAATACACCCTTTTCCACAAGACGCTTTAGTTCCGTATCACTGGCAGCAATCACCCTGACATCGATGGGACGGCTCACAGCCTCGCCAGCCCGGAAGAGAAAACCGGCCTCAAGGGCTTCTGCCAGCTTATCCTGCAATACGGTTGACAGCTTTTCCACTTCATCAATAAACAGCGTGCCGCCGCTGGCCAGTTCCAATTTTCCCGGCCGGCCCTCGGCTTCACTGCCGCCGCGCCCAAAAAGCTCTATTTCCAAAACATCGGACGGCAGATCGCCGCCTTTTACGGCAATCAGCGGACCGGCAGCCCGCGAGCCTGCCTGGTGAATACCATGCGCCAGCCGTTGTTTGCCTGTTCCCGGTTCACCCTGCAGCAGGATGGGATAGTCATGTCTGGCCGTCCGGCCGGCCTTATCCTGCATCGCCGTAAACACCTGGCTGCTGCCAACCATGCTTGACAGGCTGTACCGGGCCGTATAGCCTGCCGTATGGGCTACCAAGGTGCGTAAATCTTCTATCGGCATGGTTACGGTTACAATGCTGTCTACATCCCCTTCATCACCGGCCAGCGGCACAACGGTAGTGATATCCTCATAGGTCTTCCGCGGCGTTATCCAGGTTGCCTCCCGGTTGTAGGAAGGAACACCCAGGAAGCCTTTGTATATGGGGGTGTGATGATAATTCAACAGTACGGTGCTTAAGTTAGGCCCTTCTTCCTTGTCTTCGCTGCCTAACGGAACAATCCCCGACAGCCGGCTGTGCCCCAGCTTGTTGGCATAGGCCACTTCGCCGCCAGGCAAAATATGATACACTGCCAGCGGCACAGCATCCAGGATAGTATGTTTGGCATTGAGACTGCTTAGCAGCTTAAGATGCTGTTCCATGGCGTATTTAATACTGAGGACCATTGCCACCATGGCGCTGTAAGGCAGTTCTTCCTGCTGAACAGATACCACGGTAACAATGAATTTCACCTGATTGTCAAGGATAATCGGAACTGAGCAAGCGTCACCGTTTTGGCAGTCCTTGATCCACATTTCCGGTCCAAACATCAAAAACGGAACCTTGCTCCGATAAGCAACCCCAATACTCGAGGTGCCGATATCCTCTTCCGACAGGCGCGCGCCTTCCAGTTCCCCGGCTGTTTTCTGGTAAAAAGGCATAGCATAGTTTTTGAGCACATATAATTCCTGATCCAATAGCAGCATGCTCAAATTATAGGTTGTAAAGTGCTCCTTGATTTCATCATACAGCCCGTCAAGAAAGGTCAGCGCCTGGTTATAACGTTCCCGGCGCTTACTAAGCTCCTCGCCGGATAATTTGACAGCAAGACGGAAGGTTTCCCGCCCTACCCCGGCGTCCTGGCTGCGCTGCCAGGATTCACCCACCCAGGGATGAACATTGGGGTCAATAACACCTTCGGTTACAAATTTATCATAATACAGTTCCAATTTGGCCTTGTTGCGACGTTCACGAATCATATGTACCTCCACATGTTTCTAAGAATAATATCACAAAAATCCGGGAATTTCATTCCTCCTACAGGAATATCCAAGCAAACAGAAGGCGGGGATTTTCCGGCCCCGCCGCCAAACTCAGGTGCGATAGGTGTTAATATCCTCACTGAAATGCTGAATAACGGTCTTAAACTCAGTGATTTTGCCCATCATATCATGCAGCTTCTCATTGTAAACATGTACCGAAGCACTTACTTCTTCCGTTGCTGCCGAGTTTTCCTCAGAAATAGCAGCCAGGGATTCAATCTTGCCATACACTTCGCTCAGGCCGGTCATCTCCCGCTCCAGCTTGATAATCATATCAACAATATTTTCGGCCACCAGATGGATGTTCCCGACATGGCGGGTGTTCTCGGCCACCACATCTTTCATCTGCCGGGTTTCCGATTCTAAAATGGAAAATTCCTCTTCAATCATGCCGACAACATTCCCGATAATCTCCATCAATACTTTTAAATCACTGGAGATGCTGTCCGAGTGGTGATGGGACTGTTCGGCCAGCTTCCGAACCTCCTCAGCCACTACGGCAAAACCGCGTCCCTGTTCACCGGCCCGGGCGGCCTCAATGGCGGCATTAAGCGCTAAGAGATTGGTTTGTCCGGCAATGGCAGCCACCATCCCGGTAATTTCCGTAATCTTAGTGGCCTGATTCTGGAGGTTTTCCGCCGAACGCTTAACCTCGCCAAATTTGTCAAGACTGTGCTCCAGCTTATCGCTGGACGCCTGCACTTCGGCAAAGCCTTTATTAATTTCGTCTACTGCCGCTTCCAATTGCTCTTTATTATGACTTTGTTCTGTCACTACCGTCCGCAGCGTTTCCAGGTTGCCATTTAAAATACCAACAGCCGTCTCGGTCTCCATTGCCTGGTTGGTAGCCGCCATAGCCACATCGTTGACTACTCCGGAAATTTCATCAGAAGTATCTTGCATGCGCGATGCCAATGCATTAAAATCGTCGCCATATTTATTCATCTCGTCAGTGATGCCCTTAAAGCCGATGAACTCGCTCTTAACCCGCATTTTGTACTGGGCCAGCAGTTCGACAATGTCTTCAAACTCATCGCTTGACTTAAGCTTGGTCTCGGTGAAATATTTGCGTTCCTGAAGGTTGGCAAGCTCCGCCTTAATGCCGTCAAACGGCCGGAGCAGCAGCGCCGCGCCACCTGCCGCCAGGACACCGTTTAAGAGCGCTGTCCACAACGGCACAGCCACCCCCAAGCCGGTCAGCAATCCGTCAACAAGCAGGGATATGGCAGCTACGCCAATACCGATCTTAGCCGGAATACTGCGAATAACGCCAAAGGATAACAGTTGATTAAACCGGTAAACATTGGTATGAGTAATGGGTTTGGGAAAAGTAATCAGCATCTTTAGATGCTCCGGCGAGGACTCAGTAATCTCGGTCTTGATATCTTCTTTAAAATACTCAGCCGCTCCGGCCAGCAGCCCCTTCATGTAACCGAACATGCCGCGTTTGGAACGATAGCTCAGCATAGCGCAAAACTCGGATACCGGTTCAATCAACAGCTCCGGGGGCTTAGCTCCAGGTATCCTCTTGACCATGACAATATGTACATCATACATTGAGCGCAAGAAAGAATACAAGCTCTCCTGACGGAAAAAGGCGGGGTAGGCCTGGGCAAAGGTTGCTGCATTGTCTTTACCTAAGCTCAACCAGATTTCATCCTGGCTCTTACCTGTGCGGTTGGCTAAATAGGAGACAAACGCCCTGGGCTTAGCATCATCGATTTCTTCTGTCGGCAAAAACAGCTTATCAGGCTCCCAGCCAACCTGCCGCATTGCTTCCTGCGCCAACGTCTCGCCCCAAACCTTGTGGGCGGTATTAACCCATGTCCCGACAACAGTTCCCTTCACACAAACACCCCACATATCAAAAACAGCTACTGTTTTTCTTTATTATATTGATAGGTATTCTCGCTGCCCGTGAAAATTCCCTCTATTATTTTACAAAAGTTGCGGTTTTTTGCCGGAAAAAAGCAGTGCTGTTTGCCGGCAAGCGTGAGCTACATCACTGTGAATACTGCCAAAAAAGGCTATAGTAGAGAGAAAAAATGGAGGATGCTCATGACTGACCACCAAGCCAAACTGCCATTGACGCCACGCCTGCCTGCAGGACTGTTAACACCGGTTATGCTGCGCAAATTAGCTGCTATAGCTGAAAAGTACGAAGGCATTATAAAAATTGCCGGGAACAGCATTGTTATTCTGGGATTGCACCCCGAACACCGCGCGCAGGCATTAGGCGAGTTGGGCCTTGACACCCAGTCGCTTGCTGGCAAAGCAGTACGCAGCACAGCTGTCTGCGCGGGCCAACCGCACTGTCCGCGGGCCCTTCAGGACAGTACCCGGCTCGGCCTGGACCTTGACACTAAGTTTTATGGCACCGAACTGCCCGGCAAGCTCCGTATAGGGGTCAGCGGCTGTCCTAACGGCTGTTCTGAAATATTTGTCAAAGATATCGGCCTTTATGGCACCGCCGGCGGTTATACCATTATTGCCGGCGGCAACTCCGGTCGCAAGGCGCAGGCCGGACGGATTGTCGCGGAAAGGGTCCCGCCTGCTGAAGTCATACCATCTATCGAAAAGATCATCGCCTACTACCAGACTTACGGACAGCCTGGCGAACGTCTGGGACAAACTATTGACCGTCTCGGTTTCGAGGATTTTGTCGCCTGCATCGGGATAAACTAACACCACCAAACAAGTGGGAGGTGATAGTTTGTCCAGCAAAGAGGATTGCCATATCTATAGCTTTTGGAATGGAAAAAACTTAAACGGGGAAAGTAAATGTTTCGACTACCGTGGCAGCGGCGAGGACTGCAACCAATGTGAATTCAAATGTGTAGAAGGCACGGAAACGGTCTGTACCGATGAATTGTAAGCTCCAAACAGCCAAACCCGCTTAAAACGCAAGATGTTTTAAGCGGGTTTGGCTGTTTACTAGGACCGGCCGCCAAGCAGCGACGTTGAAATAATAACCGGTTCCAGCGCTTGAAAACGTGTAGTTTCCAGCGCCTGCAAATCTGTTCTCAACTTGGCAAGTTCTTCTTTGAGTACCGTTTTGGTATAACCAAACTCATCGAGCTTGCCTACGGCAGCATCAAGTTCATTTATTTTATCAACATATTCCTGATGCAGGTTGACGATATCCAGACCTGTTTTTATACTTTTCATATATATCACCATTATATAAAAATTACGTATGCTTATTATGCCCCGTTATCTATTCATCAACTCCAGAATTTTATGTCTTATAATGAAGCAGCCGCCGTAAGCTCTACACGCGGTTAACAGGCGGCTTGGCAGTGCCTGACAATTGCTTGGCAAAAATTTCTTTGAAAGACGCCTTATTCTGCGGCTTCTTTCTGTCACTATCCGCGGCATTACGATGGTCACGACTTGCCAGATCCAGCCGTTGAATTGCCATTATTTTTGTCACCATCTTTACCGCCTCCCTGTGGTAATAAAATTCCTTTCATTAGTTTTATCGTATTATTCTGACTTTATATTAAATGTTACTTTTTTTTATTGGTTTTCAATCCAATTCTTACTTCGTGTTGTACTTAACAAGCTTGGTTACACTATCGAATGAGGAGGTGGTAAGTATGTTTCATCGAAAGAAACACAAATCGCTGATGGACATGGATATTGGCCTAACCTCAGTGCTTAAGGCTGTAGCCGTTGGCACAGTTATTTACCAGGCTGCCAAGTTCATGATTAACGAACTAGCCGACGATTAACGTCACCTCCCAATCTAAATGAAAGGAGATGATTTTATGGCTAAAGAGCGTTGTAACAAAGAAAACAGAGAAAACAAAGGTAAAGGCAATGTAGAGTTTGGCAAAGAAATTTGCCCGAAAGCTAAAGAAGAGAAAAAAGAAGAAAAGTGCTGCAAGTAAAAGCCAGGCAAAGGAGTGGAAATATCCACTCCTTTCTATATTTTTCAATTTTTTTACAATTTCGTGGTATATTTATCCAAAAAGGAGAATACTAAGACTGGAGGTGAGTGGAATGGGATTTAAAGATTTACCCGGTGGTTCAAATTCCAAACAAAACCAGTCCGCCGCTGAGAAAACCACAGCTCAGCAAGCTCCGGTTGCGAGCAATTCTCCCCAAAAACAGGAAGCTCCGGTAAATAGCACCCCTTCTTAATAACCCTGCTGACAAAGCGGCATTACGCCGCTTTGTTGCTTTTTTAGCAAAAATTTGAACTGTGTTGAAACTCATGGAATCAAAAACATTGGAGAAACTAAAAACAGCTTTATCATAAAGGAGGGATTTGATGAAAAAACTTATTCCCGGAATGTTTTCCAGCATATCTGACGCCGAGTTATTTATTGCTACCAATGGCTATGATGATACTGCACCTGAAAACGTAACAGATAAGTTTAGCGATAATGGCGGCGACAACAGCCTGACCCGCGCTGAAATTAATTCCTCTATTGTGTCTAAGGCCACCGCTAATGAAGCTTCCTATCGCGAAGCTATGGATGAAGGACTTGAACATTCGTTAAAATAACCTGACAATGAATAGATCCCCGCAGCAGCTAAGCCTGTGGGGATTTATTCATCGTCAGCGCCTTTTTTCGTGAAACAAGCTCTAAATAAACATCAACAATATCGGGACTGAGTCTATTGCTATCATCAGGCTCAGCCAGCGGCAATTTGTACCGTTCTTCCATCATTGCCAGCAATTGCGTTAAACGGTCCAAATCCTCCTCAGCCCGTTCCATTTCTTCACGATACCAGTTCATTCCACACATATTCCGGCCTCCCTTCTCTTACCACTTCGTGATAAGGGAAAATAATCCTTCCAAGTCAAAAGACAAAAAAACGCCCGTAAAAGGACAGATTTTTTTAAAACCATTTCAAGTATAATGGTAAAAGGAGCAGGCTGCAACCCGCTGCTATATATAGGTGGAATAATAATCACAACCTTTTTATTCCATCTATATGAAACGTTTTTCTTTACTATATGTAAAATTTTACATATAGTAAAGAATATAATGTCAAAATCTATAAATCCACAGAAAGGACAATAATCATGCAAGAATACAGTAGTAAAAATGCTTTAATTGACGAGATAAAGAAAACAGC